>JALRDR010000025.1 GCA_023262145.1 Planctomycetaceae bacterium
ACGTGGAGTCATGGGTTTCAATCCGGATTTGCAATTCTTACAACGCTCAGGCTTGTGTAAAAATTGCAAATTGTACTTTTTCAGCGGCCGCGGACGGTGAGCAGTCGGTACTCACCCTGGCATTGCTGAGCCAGTTGCTCCAGCCAGTTCGTACTTCGGCTGGTGTATGCCCCGTTGCTCAGCTGGATCACATGAATGGAGGTACTGCCAGCCAGGTGCCGCACATCCCGCAGGTCGGCGGCGGATAGTCGCGGTTCGTCTCCGTCAGTCAGGAAATAAATGACGTCTGGTTCGAGGGATAGTGCTTCCATCAGTGCGGGCTTGTGATCCGTGCCAGCATCCGGAGTAACACGGTCAACTTCCTGTTCCGCCAGGATGCGATTTGTGGGAGTGGCGTGATACATGGGCCGTTCCGCCTGCCGTCGCAATTTCATGCGAGTGCGATATTCGTTGTAGAAGATGACGGCGAACTGGTGTTCGGGTTTGAGCATTCTGAGGCTGGCTTTCAGCTGCTGCTGAGCAACTCTCAGTCGTACCCCATCCATACTGCTGCTGGTATCAATCAGATACACAAAGTTCTTTCCTTTCGCGGCAATGTCCATGAAGGACGTATCGCCTTCACCGCCGATTCCTCCGGTGCGTTGAGCCGCCCCGGAATCTCCCGCACGAATCAGTTCCCCGGTCCCACCGCCCGCTTCTCCGAGTCCGGCTATTGCCGCCCCGGGGCCGATCAGTCCGGCGAAGGGGGATTCCTGTGTGCCGCTGGCGTTGGAGTCGAAAGGCTGGATCAGGGAGTTTGTGCGCGGGATCTGCTGCGGGACGCGATCAACGCGATCGGCGAGCAGGTTATTCTGTTGTTGCGCTGCGGTGGGTGTCTGTTCCTGAGAGTCGACTGTTTCGGTCGACTGTTCCAGTCCAACTTCACCGCTGGAGTCTTCCAGACCATCCACTACGAACAGGCCGACCTGGCGATAGATTTCTCCGCCGGCCTGACCGGGTCCTGTTTTCTGGCAGCCTCGGAGCGACAGTCCGGCCAGCAGCAGGATCATCGCATGTGTCAGCACGGACAGCATGCCGCTGGTCGCGATGCGGCGCCAGGGCAGATGCGGGCTGTCGAGTGCTGTCTTCATGGAACGCTCAGTTGAGAGTGTGATGACGGGACTGAGAAACTGTTGAGTAGTGCAGTCACAGTTTGCCGAAAAGCGTCACAGAACGCCAGAGCCTGAGGAAAAGGCATCGGCGCGAGATCGGGCCTTTGGCCAGTATTCGCGGAGATTGCCATTCTGGCCACGGGAGTTTACCGGACGAATCCCGCAGATCCGGCAGCAAACCACGTAAATCGGGCTTCTGTTTCCTCCTTATGACGCAGA
>JALRDR010000069.1 GCA_023262145.1 Planctomycetaceae bacterium
GTTCCCGGGGTATGGTGGTCAGCTGAGTCTGCGTGAGGGAGACTGGAAGCTGGTGCGGCAGAATCTTGGCAAAGGTGACACTTCCGTGGAGCTGTACAATATTGCCAGTGATCCCGGTGAATCCACGGACCTTGCCGATCAGCATCCGGATCGTGTCCGGGCCATGTTGCAGCGAGTACTGGAAATTCGCAGTCCATCAGAGCTGTTTCCGCTGAAGCAGTACGACGGCAGATAGTTGTCGGGGCACTTCGTGGACGATCGCGTGATTGGGTCTGTTCAGGGATATTGACCACCGCAGGCCCGATTACGCAGACTGGGAGAGCGGCGTTGTCTGGCGAGCGGGGTTGGATGATTCCGTCATGTCCAGTCGGAAAAACTGCTCAGGCGCTGGACATTCGGACGTCTGGAAACCAGAGTGTAGCAATGATCTTGTGCCGACACGGCGGGATTCACATGTTAACTTCTGATACGGGGACCTGTTTGGAGTGTCTCTGGAGCTTGCAATCACATTGAGTACACGGGAGAAAATTCATGAAGTTGTTTCAGGGATCACTGGCAGCAGCACTGTTGAGTATGGTCGTTCTGGGTTGTGGTGGCGGTGAAGCACCGGCACCCGTTGGTGATGATCCAGCAGCAACTGCTGACGCAGCGGCGCACGACGCAATGATGTCACGCGAAGGTGGTGCTGGAGCAGGTCATGACGCCGATGCCAGCGAAGCACCAGCAGAAGGCGAAGGCGAAGCAGCGGCAGAAGGTGAAGGCGCAGCTCCAGCAGAAGGTGAAGGCGCAGCGCCGGCTGAAGGCGAAGGCGAAGCACCGGCTGAAGGCGAAGGTGAAGCAGCAGCAGAAGAATCCGCTGAATGATCGTTCACAGCAATTGCTCCGAGAACTGAGTGTGGTTGACACACGAAGTGTTCGACAGCAGACACGCTGTGATCAGAATTGCAGGTTGATGCGATCAAGCCCTTTTCGTCGTCTGGCGGAGAGGGCTTTTTTTGTAGACCTTGCACTGAGTGGCAAGGTTGCGAGCTTCCGAACCAGCAGCAACGGCCGGATGGCCGACAGAATGCGGCTGATGTCTCCATGAATTGAATTCTTTGCAATGGCATCAGGTTTGCGGAGCATTACAGGCAGAGATGAATAGCTGGTGCGTGACAGGCAGATCAGCAGGGTGGGGAGAGACACGGATGATACTGATTGCAGCAAAGGCAAATCCGTTTGCCGCTCTGGAATCTGCTTTGGAGTGGCTGCCGCTGACAGTAGCAGCGCTTGCTGTGCTGCTTCTGATTGGCATTATTCTGTCGCTGGCGAGCAGGTATCGTGAGAATGACGATCCTGCGGTGACAGACCGTCAAATGTTGGGTGTGATCGAAGAATTACGAAATCAGGGTGAATTGACCGATGAGGAATTTCGGTCGATCAAGGGACGTCTTTCTGAACGGCTCAGCACCACTGATTCTCGCTCGGATGCTGCTCCGGAGTCGGCAGAAAATGCCAGCCGAAGAGCGTCACTGGCGGATGTCGCAGGCGTACGGCACCGGTCTGATTATGCGACCGAACAGCCGCTGCAGTCGGCTCATTCGATACAGTCAGAATCACCATCGAGTTTCGAAAATGTTCCGGGTCCGGATGCAGATCCGGAGCAACGAAGGCAGAAGGAAGAGCCTGCGGATACCGAAACAAGGGATCAGAGTATGGACTCCGATTCCGAGGCGGCAGAATGACTCTTGTCGTCTCGCACCTGGATTCTGGTCAGAGAGTGTGAGAAGAGTTTGAGTCGGCAGGGACGCCGGCGACACGGAGCAGGATTCCGGCGACCTGGGCAGAACGAAGCTCGCTTATCCCCGATCCTTCTGCAGGATCAGGAACGGGTGGCGGGTGGATGATCTGTTGAGAATTCGAAAGCATCAAAGATGGCTGCAGGCAAGGACTTTGGATCCGGCAAAGGGACTCATAACGGTAAGCGCAACGCGAACTGTTCCTTTTGTCGCAAGAACTACCGCGAAGTTGGGCCACTCGTTGAAGGCCCCGAGGATGTTTACATCTGCGGGGAGTGCATAGAGCTGTGCCAGACGATTCTGGATCAGGAGCGTCGTCGACGCGGAACTCCACGGACACTGTTTAACCGCGTCCCGACTCCCCGGGAAATCGTCACGCAGCTTGACCAGTACGTGATTGGTCAGGACAAGTCGAAGAAACTGTTGTCTGTCGCTGTGCACAGTCACTACAAGCGACTCATGCACAATCTTGAAGCCAACTCCGACGATGTTGAGATTGAAAAGTCCAACATTCTGCTGGTCGGTCCCACCGGTTGCGGAAAGACACTGCTCGCTCGAACGCTGGCAAAATCTCTGCAGGTTCCGTTTGCGATCGGGGACGCGACCACACTGACGGAGGCGGGCTACGTTGGCGAGGACGTTGAAAACCTGCTGCTGAAACTGCTGCATGCGGCTGACTTTGACGTCGAAGCGGCTCAGCGGGGTATTATCTTCATTGATGAGATCGACAAGATCGGCAAGACCAGTCAGAACGTGAGCATTACTCGCGACGTTTCTGGTGAGGGTGTTCAGCAGGCACTCCTGAAGATGCTGGAAGGAACAGTGGCCAGCGTACCACCACAGGGGGGACGCAAGCATCCTGAACAACAGTATATTCAGATCGACACCACCAATATTCTGTTCATCTGCGGCGGGGCCTTTGCGGGCCTGGAAAAAGTCATCGAAAACCGCACCGAGGCGGGTGGCATCGGCTTTGGCGCTTCGGTCAAGAGCAAGAAACAGCGCACGCTGACCGAGGTGTTCAACGAGATCGAGCCTGAAGACCTGATCAAGTACGGTCTGATCCCCGAGCTGGTGGGCCGTCTGCCGGTGATTGCCGCACTGGCCGAGCTGACCGAAGATGCGCTG
>JALRDR010000101.1 GCA_023262145.1 Planctomycetaceae bacterium
CTCGTTGTCCTCGAATCTCCAGATCGGCAGAGTCCGTACATCAACTGTTTTGTATGTCCCATCCGGCTGCATCACCGGCAGGCGACTGTTAAAGTTGGAGCGATTCTGAATGTCGTAGCGAAAACCATACTGATCACTCTCCACACCAGCATTTCGAGTCAGCGTATTGATGCCGTTTGCCCACCAGAATGCGGCACCATCATTGGCATCAAATGGCAGCACCTGTTTCGGCAGTCGTTTTCCGGCGTAAGCCTGAACTCCCAGATTACGATCCAGCACGTTGTACACTTCCGTGCCATCCTCCATGAAGTAGCCGTGCCCGATGCTCTGGTATCCCACACAGTCCCGCACCAGCAGGTAGTGCGTGCCATGGATGGTCACCCAGCGATTGTGCGAATCCACCACTGCAGCCCCCTCTACCCGACTGCCCCGCATCGTGTCGCCGACCAGATGAAAGTGAATCGGATAGCGTCCCAGCACACCCTCCTTGCCCAGGTGAGCAAACCGGGCATAGCTGATGCCGCCTTTGCTGAATCGATGGTAAACCGTGTGTCCGCGGACACCTTCCGGATCCGCACTTTCGATGACCACATTGCGGGACAGACAGGCCACCTCACTGCGGAATTCTCCACTGCCGAGATGCTCGTACTCCAGCGCCTGATCCAGTTCGATCGTGTTTCCACTGACTGCTGTAATCTTGCGGAGCTCTGTCTGCGGCTGCTGATCCTGACCGGCACCGGGACGAAATGAACCGTATCCGGTTCGAGCAGAACTGGTGACGATAACCTCGTCACCCACGTTCCAGTCCGACATCGCTTCAGCCAGAGTTATTTTCCGGTCTCCGGTCACCGCGGTTGCTCCAAGCTTCGTCCAGCATGCCTGCAACGGACTTCCGTGAATCTCCATTCTTCCCGAACAACAGGCAATCGCGGGGGCATCTTCGCGGCTCATGCCTTCCAGAAAGTGAAGCCGCACGCGAGCTGTATGCTCTGCTGGAATCGGCTTTTCAGCGGTGCCGATCAGCAGTGCAGGCCACTGGTCTGCAGGAGTCTCAGGTCCTGCATCTGCTCCCTCAAATTCACAGGCAAACCCGTGTTCTGAGCAGACGTCAGAATGCTGCACCGTGAGCAGCCCCACGTTGAGCTCAGTGTCCCGATCCCGAGCAAAACTGAGAGTCCCAACCACCTGGACAACTCGAATCACGGCAGTGCTTGTGACGTCATAATTCACCGTGGTTCCACGGGCAATCAGGACTCGATC
>JALRDR010000188.1 GCA_023262145.1 Planctomycetaceae bacterium
GCCATCAAGGATGGTGAGTGTGCCGGAACAGTGGTTCAGAATCCGTACATGTACGGCTACGAATCCGTTCGAGTGCTCAATGATCTGTTGCAGGGAAAAACTGATGTGATTCCCGAATCAAAGTACGTTGATATCCCACCGCGGGCAATTACCACTGACAACGTCGACTCCTTCTGGGAAGAGCTGAAGCGACTGAAAGGCCAGTAATCGCTGCGATGGCGGCAGAGTGTCTCATCCCACTCTGCCGCATTCGGCTTCCGGAATTCCCGGATTCCTCCTGCTCCGTGAACATATTCCTCGATGACCTCTGCCACATCTCAGCCGCCCCGCCTGCAGGTTCAGGGCGTCAACAAATCATTCCCTGGAGTGCGTGCACTGCGGGATGTGGATCTGCAGATTCTTCCGGGTGAAGTGCTTTCCGTCGTTGGTGAAAACGGAGCTGGAAAAAGCACGCTCATGAAGATTCTTGCCGGCGTACAGGGCCCCGACTCCGGGACCATCCTTGCCGCCGGAAAGCCAGTCTCCTTCAGCTGTGTCAGCGATGCCATGAATGCCGGTATCGCTCTGATTCACCAGGAACTCAACCTCGCTGACAATCTGTCCATCGGTGCTAACATTTTTCTGGGTCGGGAGCCACGTCGATTCGGCCTGATTGACGAACAGACCATCCACCGGGAATCGGCAGTCCTGCTGCAGCGAATAGGCCTCAACCACTCCCCCGATACACTCGTCAGTGAACTGACGACCGGCCAGCAGCAGATGGTCGAGATCGCCAAGGCACTGTCCATCAACGCCCGTATCCTGATTATGGATGAGCCGACATCCAGTCTGTCTGCAGCAGAATCGGAAAGTCTGTTCGCGGTCATTCGAGACCTGCGCAGTCAGGGTGTCAGTATCGTCTACATCTCCCATCGCCTGGCAGAAGTTCGTGATCTCTCTGACCGCGTCACCGTTCTGCGTGACGGTGAACTCGCCGGACACCTCGCAGGCAACTCCATCACACACGACAACCTGGTCCGACTCATGGTTGGTCGTGACGTCTCCCGCATCTTCACCCGGACCCCCTTCCCGCCCGGCGATGTCGCCCTGGAAGCAATCAGCATTCGCACATCGAAATGGCCTCAGCACAAACTCAACTTTGCCGTACACAGCGGAGAAATCGTTGGCATCGCGGGACTTGTTGGTGCCGGGCGGACGGAAATGCTGCGGACACTGTTCGGCGTCGATCCGCCGCTGTCGGGTGAAGTGCGGATCCGGGGACAGCGACTCGCCGACAACAGCCCGGTAAGCTCCATCCAGGCAGGAATCGCTCTGGTACCCGAAGACCGCAAGCAGCAGGGCGTCGTCCTTGATATGTCCATTCGGGAGAATATCAGCCTGGCCGCCATC
>JALRDR010000249.1 GCA_023262145.1 Planctomycetaceae bacterium
CCGAGCGGCGGATCGGGCGGAATATGAAGTCAACGGTACTTGGCCGCCGCCGGGTTACCGCAGCCGTTCGGACGTAGAGAAGCTGCAATGACGTGGTTGGACTTCATATTTGGTCGCCGGAAGTCTACGCCCGAAAGGCCACGGCACAAGCTGCGTTGGACAAGCCATCGAGGCGATGAGTGGTGGTGCGGCGACGCTGCGGCGAATTTCTCGTGCAACAACTTCACGATCGCTAGCTTCGGCAAATACACCGCGCCAGTGTACGCAATGGAACTCATCGTTGATGCACGCAATGGGTTTCCTGACGCCACGATCAATATCGACCTCGACAACGATACAGAAGCGGCCGTCCGCGGGTTGAAGGAACAGCACCTGATTGAAACGCGTGAAATCCAACTTAGCCCAAGGACCAGGATAGCGAGGATCGAATACATCGCAACTCAGGGAGCAACATACTGAGAGAGTTGAAGACGATATGCTCAATACATTGGATGGCCCCAGGTCTCCACGGATCTCCAAAGCTGCATGCAAGCAGATTTGCATGAAGATTACCGCAGGAGAATTCACGGAAGCCGCGAATTAAATGCGAGGCTCCGGCGTTCGCCAGTTCCCTGAAATGGTTCTGCCCCGTGAAGCAGCCAGCCGGGAAAGATGTAGAGATCACCCACGACCGGTTTAAAGCTGATCAGAGAACGTGAAAAACGCTGCTTGCCGCCGATCAAAAAATTGATGTGGCCGGCCTGACGCCCGGAGATGTAGCTTTGTTGTTCCTGTTCAGGGTCCACATCAGGAACCTTCAGGTACGCCACTCCGGAGAGTTCACCGGAATGGAAATGAACGGGACTTGGAGTACCGGCATACTGGCTGACAATCCAGAAGACATCAAAATCAATGTGCCGAACCGACTCGCCTTCGCAGGCCCGGACGTAAAGCTCAATTCCGTGTGCGACGCAATCCATGAGACTGTGCTGGCCGGTTCGACATGTCGCTTCAGGAATCAGAAACTCCGCGCCTTTCCCTGGTGTCAGAATTCGGTCGGCTTCCGAATTCAGATACCGAACGGTGTCGTCGGGAATGCGAGTGCGTCCAATCAGCGGGCCAAATGGCGCAAGCAGATCCATACGAGGCTCTTCGCCAATACTGCTGTACACGACGTGTTCGGCTTCGTACTTCCTGAGACGCCGCAAGGTCTGAGTTTCGCTGTCCACTTACGACTCCGATCGTTGGTATGCCCACTTGTAATTTCGTAGGAGATGTCGAATTCCAATCCGCGACGGCAGTGAGGGAGCATCAGGTGGCACTGCCGAACCGTGATGACGTCCTTCACTTCCAGGTCGCGCCACGATAGTTTTCGGTGAGCGGATCATTTTGGTTGTAAGGTGAGCCAGACCTGGTGTGTGTGGATCCGCTGAAGTTGTGCCGCGTCGACTGACGCAGACGAGAACACTGCGGGCCACCGCCAGCAATTCCCAGTCGCGCATCAGCTGCGCGTCGTCTGCTGGTCTGTCCGGGTACACACTGGCAATCGCCGAAGCAGCATCAGCAGGCCATCGTACCCTGCTCTTGGTTGATACCGAACTTCAATCTCCACCACGACGCAGAAAAGCGTCAGTTCTTCGATGCCTTGATTGCAGAACTGCCAGTGTCATCCAATGTACCGGAGGTCGTTCGCTGTGTGATGGTTCATCAGTTGCTTCGGGAGCGTAGGTATCGTGGGCTGTTTACTGGCGTAAATCGGGCGGTTATGGGAGATCCAAACCTCGTATCCACACAGCTGGCGCGGCGTCTGGCTCACGCTGTGAAAAGGCAGGTTCACTCAGTGTTTGTGTCCGGGGCCTGTCTGCAGTGGGAAGAGTACAGCGGAGGAGCGAACTGGGCCCATGCCGAGGTTCGGGCATGGGCGCCGAGAAACTATGGACCGGTTGGAACGCCGCAATTCGCTGCTTTGCGAAAGCCGTGAGCTATTACCCT
>JALRDR010000257.1 GCA_023262145.1 Planctomycetaceae bacterium
GGTGGTCCAGGAAGGGCACGCGTGTTTCCAGGCTGCAGGCCATCGCGGCGCGGTCCACCTTGCACAGGATGTCGTCGGGCAGGTAGGTCAGCGCGTCGCGGTACATCATGCGCTCGCGGGCGTCGCTCAGTGCCTTGGGCGGCTGCGCTGCCCAATTCGCCTCGCTGGGCGAATGGACGGTCTCGTGGTAGGCCGGACCAGGGAACAAAGTGACGAAGATCCGGCAGGAGTGCGCACGCCGTGTCAGGCGGGAGCCTGACCTACGGCCGGGGTGGCACTTGGTCCAACGAGACGAATTGGTCGCAGCAACCTAAACCGCCGATCCGGCGGGCAATTCGTCCAACGAGACGAATTGGTCGCGACAGCAACCCAATCCGCCGATCCGGCGGTTTAGTTTGCAGGTCCGAGATACTCAAAGCGGGGCACTGTGCGGCCATCGACTGTGACCGTCTCAACGAACATTTGCAGGGGGCGGACCCACAGGGAGCGGTCTCCGTAATCAGTGCGATAAACCACGACCCGCTCTTCCGTTTCGGAATGAGTCGCGATGTCGATAACCAGATATTCGCGTCCCTTGTAGTGACGATAACGCCCGGGAAGCACAGCTTCAGAAGAAGACATCCGTTGAACTCCCACAACCGAGCGTCAGTTCAGGAACGGGTCGAATAGCAGCTCGCTGGATCTGGTGCCGGCTTCCGCTGCCGTGGCAGCAGCCTCGTTGATCGCACTGCCGACCGCCTCCTGAGCACCTCTCGCAAACCCCTGCATGACACTGCCGCCGTTCCCGGCTGCATCGGCTCCACCACGAACTGCAGCATCCATCAGATTACTGGCGCGTCGTTCGAGCTCCGAGGTCACTTCCCGGAATACCGGCTGCTCTTCCACTGGCTGCGGCAACACAGCGGCCGGGGTCTTCGCTGCAGGCTGTGGCGGTGTTTCCACAGTCCCGGACTCTGGAAGTACATTTCCAAACAGTCGCCGCTCAGCCTGTTCCGCCTGCCGACGAATTCGAGCAGCGGCGTCTTCCACAGACTCTCCGGCACCATCCAGATTTGGTCGCTGCACTTCCACGATCTGAGCACTGGAAAAACGTGACGAGTCCCTGCCGGCGCTGCGGAACGGGTCGGTTTCCTCACCAGATGCAGAAACCTGATTGGAGATTGGCTGGGCAGCATTCCAGTCTCCGCCGCCAGTCATCGCGACAAAGGTCTTCTGGGCAGCGTCCATGCCACTGTTCAGGCGGGAGTCCTTGAGGAAAGCGCGGAGTTCATCGAGCGAGGAACTGTCTGCTGCGGCTGTGTCTCCGAGCGAACTGGCTACGGAGTCCGTGATCAGATCCGTGTCCCCATTGGCCATCAGCGACTGCGCAAGTTCGATTCTGTCAGACCAGCGTGCAGCATCCCAGCCACGAATGTCGTTCCAGGCCATTCCGAGGGAACGTTGCGGAGCTCGCGGGATCACTCGCAAACCAGAATCGGACTTCACCACGTGATACTGCAGAGCAAAGAACATGACAGCGGATCCCATCGCTGTCCCGGTCAGAAATGAACGGATTCGGCCCATTGGTCTGCCTCGCCTGAGCGAAATGGCGGTCGTGAAGCGGCCTCCGTTTGCCCCATCGTGAATCCCTCCGATGGGTTAACCCTACACGGTTTCCGCTGCCGACTTTGCAGATTTCTGATCAGGCGGCATGAATTACCAGTCAGATGAAATACTGTGTCGCGAAAGCTGACCCAGTTTGCCCAGGCGTCACGCGTGGCAGAGTTTGCGCAGACTGTTGTGGCGTTGGCGCATGAGCCGCATCAGCGGGAGATCGAGGCCGTCTGAAGTTGGGGCGATTGCAGGCCTTATTGGCCGGGTTCAGATCTGACCGCAGCACTCAATGTGGCCCAGTTGCCGTGCTTAATGTAAACCACCTGAGTGGGTGGGCTGACTTCGCGATTGGCTTCAGCGGGGGGTTCACCCTGGTTGCCGGTACCCATCAGCAAGGCCGTGCGACGACGTTGATCGTTGCGGTCACCACTGCGAGGACGCGGCCCACCAAGCGGGCTCATGGAAAACACAGTCCAAATGTTGGCCGCAACCGGGAGCAGCGCAATACATGGCAGCAGGGACGCGATGGAGTATATCGCTGGAAGTATGGGACCGGTGGGCAGGTCGGACGGACCAGCGAACGACACGCCAGCTGCAGACGCTGAGTCTGCCATGGCGCTGAGAAGCGGCGGAAAGATCAGGAATCTTGCTGAGAAAAACTGGCGTAGTAGTTGCGTTGAAGACATGACTAGCACCCTTGGTAGCCGCAGTTCTGATCAACTCTGCT
>JALRDR010000346.1 GCA_023262145.1 Planctomycetaceae bacterium
ACCGCGCTGGCACCGTTGCGCACTAATTCTACGGTTGGAATAGGAAGTCCCAGGACAGATCTGGCGTGCAATTCGAATTCAGAGCTGCATGTTGATGCGGCACAGACGGCTGGCTGGATACTGGCTACGCGTGATCACGACAGCGACGGTCAGTTATCCCGGGATGAGGCGGCTGGGCAGCTGCTGCCGGAGCCATTTACCGCTGTTGATCAGGATGGCAACGGGCTGCTGACGTCGGAGGAGCTTCAGGCGAGTGCCGACCGTGCTTCGCAGCAGCTTCCGAATGTGGCGATTCCCGCATTGAATGGTGGCGGAGCAATGGAGATTTTTGTCAGTACTGCAGAAGGCGTGTGTGACTTCATCAGCGCCATGGATACAGCACGAATTCCGGAATGGAATACGTGGTATCACCTGCTCAACTGTGGTTTTCCGCTCAAACTCAGCGGTGAAACCGACTTTCCCTGTATGAGCAGCAGGCGTGTCGGGCAGGGGCGCGTCTACGTGCAGCTGGGGCAGCCGGAACGGCTTGATTTTTCTGAATGGTGTCGGGGAATAGCAGCCGGCCGTTCCTATGTTTCCGACGGCTATGCGCATGCACTCGAATTCACAGTCGATGGACAACAGCCCGGCCCGCAGTCGGTGTTACTGGACCGTGCCGGCCAGGTGCAGATCCGAACCACAGTGGCGTTTGCCGCAGAAATTCCGGAAGCAGTCGCGTACGGCACACTGCTGCCGGGGGAAGGTCGGCGAATGGTGGGAGATACCGTGAACCTGCATGCTCCGCGGGAAACAGGCGTGATCCGAGGTGGACAGCGATTACTGGAGCTGATTGTGAACGGTCAGGTGGTTGAGGCGCGGCAGGTACCAGCCGATGGTCGCCCGCACGAGGTTGTTTTTGACGCGACGATTGAACGCAGCAGCTGGGTTGCAGTGCGACAGTTTCCTCAGTTGCACACGAACCCGGTCAATGTAATTGTGGATGGGCAGCCCATTCGTGCATCGCGAGCCAGTGCACTGTGGTGTGCAGAATCGGTGCAGCGACTCTGGCAGACTCGTCAGCGGTTCATCCGAATGGAAGAGCGGGATCAGGCGCGGGAAGCCTACATGCGAGCGCAGCAACGCTATCTGCAGATCGCAGCGGAAGCACCGGCGGAAAATCTGCAGTTGTCGCAGCTGGTGGAACTGCAGATTCAGCAGCAGGGCCGTTGATATTGCTGCTGGTGTTGTCGGGCAGGCTGGTGGAGCAGACAGGGGTGTGCGACATCACTTCGGGGGTTCTCTGGATCGCAGCGGTGACTACTGGAGCGTGGCGCCGAATCGGGAACGCTAAGCGTATCGCATTGCTGACGTTGAGCCCGGAAGTGCCGACGTCCGCGTGATGACGATTAAGACGCGTGTGACAAAAGTCAATTGAATAGTCGTTTTTGCACTTTTTGGGGGCCATCCAATCGTTTTTGGGGCCATCCAATACTGACACCCAATTCGCCGATTCCGACATGCCATTGGCAAAATCCGTAAGTCAAAACAGAGATGAGATTTGCCACTGATACTCCCATCGCTGCATACCTGACGCAGTCCCGGATTGTTGACAGTCCCGGATTGTTGGATGGCCCCACCGAAAGCCGCCCCACCGAAAGCCCCGGCTGAAAAAAACCTGCAAAGACGAATTCGTACAACCGACGACAGTTGCGATCCGAAGTTGGCAGGTCTCTGGGGAACGTGATGTTTGCGGCGAGTGTAACGTTTGCGTCAGTTGTGGAGGGTTTTCGAACTGTGCCATTTACGAAGCAAGTCTGATGTTTCTGCCTCGCGAGGAGGACTCGGGTTTCAGAGGATGTTGTTCCTGTTGGGCAGATCTGTTATGGGGTTATCAGTGGTTTCCAGCGCTCCGAACGAGAATTTTTTTTACATTGCCGTGGGAGCAATTCTTTAATGAGGTGCAGAAACCAGCGTTGGTGATCGCCAACAACGGCTCCATTCTCCGCTCCGGATCCTTTCCAAAGGCTGAAGGAGGAACAGCTGAAGTGCTGGTAATGCGGCCTGTGAAGAAACTGGAAGATCATCTCGACTCTGTTGAGGCAACTGTTCATGCGGAGCCAGTTTCGTGCAGGCGATGCGAATTTCGGCATGGAATACCTGGTTTCTTCCTGACGGTTGGAACTGGATTCGATTGTCGCAGACTTCAAGGAATCGCTGCGAATCGGGCAGGCAGCACGATTTCTGCGGGAGGCACTTTTGGCGTACGGCTTTTTTTTGAATTGCGCGAATGATTGTTGGTTGCAAACCCTGTCGAACGTGTGAGTTCGCAGGTTGAATGTTCCTGCATGGGCGAACCAGGGGATAAGGATGGGGCGTGTCGGTGAAATCGGGCCATTGAAAATCCTGCTGGTCAACGATGCGTCGACCAGATCGGGCGGCGCGGAGATTATGTCGTTGACGTTGCGGGACTGCTATCGAGAGCGGGGCCACGAAGCGGTGCTCTTCTCAAGTCGCGCAGTGTACGGAAAGTCCCCAGTGGAGGCGGACCACACTTGTTTTGGTTCGACCTCTCCCTTACGGCAGGTACTTCGTGTTGCCAATCCATCTGCGTGGAACGAGATTCGAAAAGTTGTTTCCCGGTTTCGTCCGGACATCGTGCATCTACGGATGATAACGACTCAGCTTTCGCCAATGATCCTGCCTGCCCTGCGGGGATATCCCACCATCTACCATGCTTCATGGCATGAGATGGTTTGTCCCAATGGTTTGAAGATGTTGCCCGATCTGAGTCCGTGTACGTATTCCGCGGGAGTCGAGTGCTGGCGTCAGGGATGCTTGTCGACGATTGCCTGGCCCGGGCTGCTCCTGCAATTGCGATTGTTGAATCACTGGCGGAGCTGCTTTCATCGGGTGGTCGCCAACAGTCAATACCTCAGGTCAAGGCTTTGCGAAGAAGGATGGGATGATGTTGCTGATGTCGAGGTGATCTTGAACGGTGTGCCAGTTGTGACTCAGCGGGCGTCATTGAATGACGTGCCCACCATCGGTTTCGCCGGGCGTCTGTGCCCCGAAAAAGGAGCCGGCGAACTCGTGGACGCTTTCGCGATTCTGCGCAGCGACCTGGACAACGCACGTCTGGTCATCGTCGGCGATGGTCCCGATCGGCAGCGACTCGAACGCAAGTGCGAGAGTCTGGGAATTTCGGACTCGGTCACGTTTACGGGGAAGCTTTCTCGTGATCAGGCAGATTCTGTGTTGCGTCAGGTATGGGTGCAGGCGGTACCGTCCATCTGTCAGGAGAGTTTCGGATTGGTTGCGGCAGAGGCACAAATGCGTGGTACTGCGGTTGTGGCAACACGGCGCGGTGCGCTCCCTGAAGTGGTTGTTGATGGTGAAACGGGGCTGCTTGTTGATGCGAGTTCCCCGATCGAGCTTGCGAAAGCGTTGTCACGAATTCTCAGGGACAAGGATCTGGCAGAGCGTCTTGGGCAATCGGGACGGACGAGGGCGATGGCTCGTTTTCGGCTCGACGACTGCGTGTCATCATTTCTCGATCTCTATTCCCGGGTTCTCATGGAGCACCGAGCGAATGCGGGTGTGGGAGTTGTCCATTGAACACAACATCACGCCCAACCGGAGAAATACCCGAATTTGTCTTAAAACGTCTTGGTCCGTGGACGGGAAGGAAGATTGAATATGGTCGACCCGCGCGAGCGGGATTGTTTGGTCGACAAATCCTGCTCACTGACCCCAATGATGTCTTCCATGTGCTGGTGGAGAATGCCGGCAACTACACCAAGTCACGGCAGATCACTTCGAAGAAGTCTCGCTCGCGAGTGGGTGGTGGTTTGCTCGGACGGCAGGGAGCAACGCACCACGAGCGGCGGCGC
>JALRDR010000361.1 GCA_023262145.1 Planctomycetaceae bacterium
CACTGAGTATTGAGCGGGGAGAGAAGATTGGCCTGGTTGGCCGTAACGGAGCGGGCAAATCCACATTGCTGAAGCTGATAGCCGGAGAGCTGCGACCGGATGATGGTGAGCTTGAACTGGCGGCGGACTGTGTGCTGGCGCGGCTGACACAGGATGTTCCGGAGGGGGAAGATCGCACGGTGTTCGAAGTTGCGGCTGACGGTTTCGACCTGCCGTCAGGATGTGTGGCAACATGGCGGCAGCTGGGGCGACGAATGGCATCCGGGGAGCAGCTGGATGCGGCAGCAACGGCTGCGTATGAGCATGCCAGCACCATTCTGGCGGACGCAGAACGCTGGCTGGCAGCAGATGAACTGGATTCTCTCCTGGAGGAGATGTCACTTCCTGCCGATGCACCATTTGCCACATTGTCTGCGGGAATGAAGCGACGCGTCCTGCTGGCGGGCGTGATGATTCGTAGGCCGGATGTGCTGTTGCTGGATGAGCCGACCAATCATATGGACATCGAGGCGATCCTGTGGTTACAGGATTTTCTCAAACGATTTGAGGGAACGCTGATCTTCATTACTCACGACCGCATCTTTCTGCAGGAGCTGGCTCAGCGAATCATTGAAGTTGAGCGTGGTCGCATGTTTGACTGGACATGCGACTACAGAACATTCCTGCAGCGGAGGGATGCGATGCTGGAGGCAGAAGCGGCTCAGGAAGCTGAATTCGATCGCAAGCTGTCTGAGGAGGAGGTCTGGATTCGACAGGGCATCAAGGCTCGACGAACCCGCAACGAGGGTCGGGTGCGAGCACTGAAGGCGATGCGTGAAAAACGCCTTGAACGGCGGCAGAAACTGGGATCGGTGCGAATTCAGCTGCAGCAGGCGGAGCGTTCAGGGAATCTGGTGGCGGAGCTTGAGAGTGTTTCGCATTCGTTCGGCGAACGCAGAATTCTGAATGAATTTTCCACTTTGGTGATGCGTGGCGATCGGGTGGGAATCATGGGGCCAAATGGCATTGGCAAATCGACGCTCCTGCGAATCCTGCTCGGCGAGCTCCAGCCTGACGGGGGACGGGTTCGACTGGGGACCAACCTGCAGGTGGCGTACTTCGATCAGCTGCGGAGCCAGCTGAATGAGACGCAGACAGCCCGCGAGTGCATAGCGGACGGAAACGACTTTCTTTCGATCAATGGAATTCGCAAGCATGTGATGGGGTACCTGCAGGACTTCCTGTTTTCCCCCGATCGGGCGCATACTCGAATTGGGTTTCTGAGTGGTGGGGAGCGGAACCGTCTGCTGCTGGCAAAGCTGATGTCGAAGCCGTCCAACGTGCTGGTCCTGGACGAGCCCACGAACGATCTGGATGCAGAGACGCTGGATCTGCTGGAGGATGTTCTGCCGCAGTACCAGGGGACGGTCTTTCTGGTCAGCCACGACCGGGCATTCCTGAACAATGTGGTGACAAGTACGATTGTGTTTGAGGGTGATGGAGCTGCGCGGGAGTACGACGGGGGTTATGACGACTGGTTGCGCGTGTTTCAGCAGCGAGCGCAGCAGGCGGCGGCTGCACAGTCGGCAACGAGGGCACAGGCAAAGGCTGCAGCGTTGCCCTCCCCTGCCCCACCGTCGTCTGTTCCCAGAAAGATTCGACTCAGCTATCGCGACCAGCGTGAGCTGGATGAGTTGCCGGATCGGATTGCAGCACTGGAAGCACGGCAGCAGGAGTTACAGTCAATCATGGCGGCCGCCGGATTCTATCAGTCCGGAGCAGAGCGAATTACAGAGGTTACTACCGAGCTGACTCAGGTCAGCGAAGATCTGGAAACAGCATTTGCAAGATGGGAGGAGCTGGAGTCACTGACCAGCTGACTGACGGCTCGTTGTCTGACACTCTGCGGGAGAGAACAAGTATGCGGATCGTTCTGATGACTGCAGCGCTGCTGCTGCCCTCGATTCTGGTTTCAGCAGCTGATGTGGAAGTGGTGACTGGTGGCCTGATGGAAGCGGAAGGGGGTTCGTGGACGCCGGACCAGAGTCCACTGATTTCACCATTCGGCGTCGCCTTTGATTCTGCTGAGACGATGTGGATTGTCGAACTGGAGGGAGGCCGTGTGCATCGCCTGACGGCGGACGGCACGCTGTCACTTGCCGGAGGTGCGACGGAGTCTGCCTATACAGGGGATGGAGGACCGTTGCGACAGGCGCGTTTCAACGGGATGCATAATTGTGCCGTGTTGCCCAACGATGATCTGCTCATTGCTGACAGCTGGAATCATGTGATTCGACGAGTGAACGCAGGGAATGGTGTCATCAGTACGCTGGCGGGAACAGGGAGTGCCGGGTTTTCCGGCGACGGTGGTGCAGCCACTCGGGCGGAATTTGATTTCGTCATGTGCATCACGCTGACACCGAAGGCAGATCGGGTTCATGTGGCAGATCTGAAGAATCTGCGCATCCGGGAGGTAAATCTGGGAACCGGACTGGTGCGTACGGTTGCAGGTAATGGCGAACGTGGAGTGCCGGCGGATGGAGCTGTGGCGACGGCAGCACCCTTGATTGATCCGCGCGCGGCAGCGGAGGATGAACAGGGGATTCTTTACATCCTTGAACGCGGCGGACATGCACTACGGGCTGTGTTGCCTGATGGGACGATTCGCACTGTCGCGGGTACCGGCAAGCGCGGGTTTGCCGATGGGCCGGCCGCAGAGTCAGAATTTGGATCACCCAAGCATCTCTGTATTGGTCCGCAGGGAAAGGTCTACATTGCGGATGATCAGAATGGAGCGATTCGGGTTTATGATCCGGCAGAAAAAAGCGTGCGCACCGTTCTGGGACGCTCATTCGGAGATCCGGCGATTCGCCTGAAGAATCCTCACGGCGTTACCTGGCACAAGGGCTGGCTGTACGTGGTTGATATGGGAAACAACCGCATTCTGCGGGTGCGGGGATGAGTCGCCGGGAAGTACGGCATCACGCATAAGGAGCAGCAGCCGGCGCGGAACTCATTCGTCTTCGTCGAGATCAAAGTCATCGAAATCGTCTTCGATGTCGCCGGCGTCTTCATTTTCATCGCTGGCATCGTCGCCGAAGGAATCG
>JALRDR010000448.1 GCA_023262145.1 Planctomycetaceae bacterium
GAAATGGAGTCAGAATCTGCCCGGAATTGTTCCAGCATCCCCCCTGTTTTGTCCGTAGAACACCTTAACTGCATTCACCGCATGAAAACCGGGGCATTGATTCGCGCTGCTCTGGAAATTGGTGCGGTTTCGGCCGGAGCAGACGTGAATCAGGTGCATTCACTGCGGACATACGGGCAGTGCATTGGACTGGCGTTCCAGATCGCCGATGATCTGCTGGACGTCACCGGCGACTCATCGCGACTGGGAAAGACTGCCGGTCGGGATGAGGATCTGGGGAAATTCACGTATCCTGCACTCCTGGGGCAGGAGGCCAGCAGAAATCGGGCCCAGGCCCTTGTGGATGAGGCCTGTGTTTCTCTGCAGCAGTTTTCTGCTCCGGGAAGGCATCTGCAGCAGCTGGCAAAATTCATCGTTGAAAGAGATCACTGATGTCCTTTGACTTACTCCGCAGTCTTACCGGTCCGCAGGATCTGCGTGCGCTGCAGGATTCTGAACTGCAACAGCTGGCCGGGGAAATTCGGGAAGCACTGCTGACGGTAGTCGAAGACAGAGCTGCGCATTTCGCCAGTAACCTGGGAGTAGTGGAACTCAGCATCGCACTGCACCTGACCTTCGATTTCTCAAAGGATCGGCTCATCTGGGATACGGGGCACCAGATCTATCCCCACAAGCTGCTCACCGGACGTTTCCCTGAATTCTCCACGATCCGTCGTCGTGGAGGACTGATGGGATATCCGAATCCGGTCGAGAGTGAATACGACCTGTTTGTCACCGGTCATGCGGGCAGCAGCGTGTCCACCGTACTGGGGATGAAAGCGGCTGATGATCTGCTGTTTAAGGAAAAACGACGCTCCGTAGCAGTCATCGGTGATGGGGCACTGCCGTCGGGAATCGTGTTTGAGGCGATGAATAACGCAGCGGGCATGGAGACAGACCTGCTGGTGATCCTGAATGACAACAAGATGGGGATCTGCCCGCGCGTCGGAGGTCTGGCCAGCTATCTGGACAAGGCGCGGATTGCACCTTTCTACAACGGACTCAAGCGAGATATCTCATGGCTGCTGAATCGCGTGCCGGTCGTTGGTGAATCCACTGAGAAAATGCTCAGCAGCTTCAAGGATGCGGTGAAGTCCTTTCTGCATGGCGGCATGCTCTTCGAGGAAATGGGATTTCGTTACATCGGTCCGGTGGACGGGCACGACCTGAATTCGCTCCGCAAGTATCTTGAACTTGTGCGTGATGTTCGCGGGCCGGTCCTGCTGCATGTGCTCACTGAAAAAGGGCACGGATTCGAACCCGCCTGCAAGGATCCTGTTCGCTTTCATACTCCTTCACCATTTGTGCGTGATGAAGACAACGAGATCCTCCCGGTCTCCAGTGGTTCCGGCCGCAGCTACACCGAAGTTGTTTCGGAGACCCTGCACAACCGGATGCAGTCCGATAACAGGGTGTGCGTGCTCACAGCCGCCATGTGTGCGGGCAACAAGCTGGAACAGATCAGGGCTGATTTTCCGGAGCGTTTTTTCGATACGGGAATCTGTGAAAGTCATGCCGTTGCATTCGCCGGGGGGATGGCCAAGTCGGGCATGCGTCCGGTGGTCGACATCTACAGCACATTCCTGCAGCGAAGTTTTGACCAGATCTTTCAGGAAGTTGCTCTGCAGAATCTGCCTGTCGTGTTCTGCATGGACCGAGCGGGTCTGTGTGGCCCCGACGGACCAACGCATCACGGGGTCTACGACAATTCGTACATGCGTATCTTCCCGAACATGATCGTTACGGCTCCGGCCGACGAGCAGGAAGTCCCGCTGTTGCTCGACTTTGCTCTGCAATCCTCCTCGCCGGTTTCGTTGCGGTATCCCAAGACCGCTGTGGATCACGTGGAACGCCATCTGGCCCCTGTCGTGAAGGGCCGCTGTGAAGTGCTCAGCGAAGGCACAGATGGAACGATTCTTTCCTCTGGAACCATGCTGGCTCAGGCTGTGCGGGCAGCAGAGGAACTGCAGCAGCAGGGAATCAGCGTGGGCGTGGTGAATGCTCGCTTTGTGAAGCCGATTGATGAGCAGATGGTGATTGATGCCGCCGCTCGAGGTTTCGTAATCACCATCGAAGAGAACACGATCGTCGGTGGCTTTGGCAGTGCCGTCCTCGAGGCTGCCGCTGCACACCGGCTGAGCACTGACAGATTCCGCATCCTGGGGCTGCCGGATCAGTTTGTGGAACACGGTGACCGCGGCGAACTGCTGGCGGAACTGGGACTGGATGCTGCCGGTCTGGTGCGCACAGCAACGTCACTGGCGATGGTACAGACCGACAGCCATTAAGAGCGGCAGAGTCTCGCGGACGAGGCTGTCTGGTCAGGGGATGAATGCGACTTCGTTGCAGTTCAGCAGAGCGCGACAGAATGTGGGCAGTCCGTCCTGTCTGATGAGCGTAAGGGCGTCCTGCAGTTCATCCGGTTCGGCAGCGCGTCCGCAGCATAACTGCAGGGCCCGCTGTACTTGTGCGGTGGAATCACCAGCGTGCTCCCGCTCAAGTCGCTCTGCGAAAAGTTCAGCCTGCTGCAGCATGAATCTGCTGTTAAAAAGATTCAAGGCCTGCAGCGGTGTCGTGGAACGACTTCGTCGTGGGACGGAACTGGATCCGTCGGGGCAGTCGAAGACCCCGAAGACCGCTTCACGTTCCTGCCGGACGCGAGTCTGATAGACCATACGTCGCCAGTCTGCCGGCCCGAACTCCTGTTTGGGAAAATAGTGACGCACGTTTTCCAGCTGTACTTCAAAGGCATTGAAACCAGGCCCGTACATCTGTTTGTCAAGCACACCACTGATCTGCAGAATGCAGTCACGCAGTGGCTCCGCGTCCAGCCGTCGCATGGGGAATCGCCACCACAGACTGGTGCCTGCATCAGCCTGCATTTCTGCAGGGCGAGGCAGGCTTTGCTGCTGCCATGTGGCGGAATTCAGGATCAGTCGATGCAGGTGTTTCAACGACCAGCCGTGCTGGATCAGTTCGGAAGCCAGCCAGTCCAGCAGTTCCGGATGAGTCGGTGCGGTACCGGCAGTACCGAAGTCGCTGGCAGTGGCAACAAGGCCACTGCCAAAATGAAACTGCCAGACACGATTGGCAATTACTCGCGGAGTCAGCGGATTGGCCGGATCGATGATCCAGTTTGCCAGTGCCAGTCGCCGTTGCTGTTCCGGTGCTTCGCGTTCGAGGCTGAGCTGCCCCAGTGCGGCAACGGTGTCCGGCCCGACCTGTTCACGCTGCTGCTGTGGCTCTCCGCGGTAGAGTCGGTGAGTTGGTCCGGGCTGTGAAAAGGTCCCGGTGTAGACGGTCCGGGTGGACAGCAACTGCTGACGTTGTTCCTGGAGCTGATTGAGCTGCTGCAGGACCCGTTCGGCGGCGCTTCGTTCAGCGGCGGTGGCGGAGGTGAAGTCATATGCTGGCTGCCAGTCGCTCGTTCCGAATGGAGCGCGATCTGCTGAAGAAGCCAGTAATGTCCATTGGTCCTGATCAGTGCTGACGCAGCCTTCGATCCGATAGCGGGTCGGCACTCGGTCCGCATAGCGTCCTTTTGCATCTCGCCCCCAGACTATGCGGTGAATTGTAACCGGCCCGGGGAAGAGCAGTTCCACCCAGCCGCTGCCGGGGGTCGCTGAGATCCAGCTGCGTTCATTTCCCTGTTCACCGTCATTGATGTGGGCCAGTTGATGAATGGCGTAACCGGGCAGCGTTCCGGATGCCGTTGCTGTTGTACCTGCGGTAGCCAGGGCAACGTTGTGATCGTTGCTGAAGACCTGCAGTTCATCGATACACGGTTCAGCGCCGCTGCTTTGTTCGATCGTAAATCGCAGTCTGCGAACGGTGACGGGGTTGAAGTGTTCTTCATTCTGCAGGGCGGTCACAGGCTCCCTGGTTCCTCCTTCACGTGACTGCCATGGCAGCAGCTGTTCCCGCAGAGCCGGAATCTGCTGGTCAGCAGCAGTCAGCAGCAGCTGCTGTTCTTCAGAGAGAGGAAGGTTCTGGTCTCCATGTCGAACGCCGGAGAAGATTGCCTGCATGGAGTAGTAGTCGGACTGCAGGATCGGATCGAACTTATGGTTATGACAGCGAGCACAGCCGAGCGTAAGTCCCAGAAACACGGTGCCCGTGGTATTGACCATGTCATCCAGTTCGTTCTGACGCTGCATCAGTGTCAGGTTCACATCGGGACTGCGAACGATGTCGTAGGGGCCGGAGACCAGGTAGGAAGTTGCCTCCGGAACGCCTGTCGCATCGCCGGCGATCTGCTGCAGTACGAACTGATCGTAAGGCAGATCAGCGTTGAGCGAACGAATGACATAATCACGATAAGGCCATGCATTGGGGCGTTCCCGATTGGTTTCAAATCCGTTCGTTTCGGCAAATCGAACCAGATCCAGCCAGTATGAGGCCCAGCGTTCTCCGTAGTGCGGGCTGCTGAGCACCTGCTCCACCAGCCTGCTCCACGCATCGGGGCGCGAATCATTCACAAAATCCTGTACTTCAGCCGGTGTTGGCAGCAATCCCAGCATGACCAGATAGAGTCGCCGAATGAGCACTTCTCGGGGGGCGATTGCAGAGGGCCCGAGCTCTTGACGATGCAGTTTGTCGACGATCCACGCGTCAATGCCATTGCGGCTCCAGCCACTGGAATCCGCTGGCGGCATCTGTCTGCCGACCGGCTGGAAAGCCCAGTGCTGCAGTTTTTCCTGATCGGCGTCTGCGGCTGGATCAGGGCCCGGGACGGCAGCACCCTGTCGAATCCATCGCGAAAGCAGTTCGATCTGATCCGGCGTCAGATGCCTGGCTGGCTCAGGAGGCATCTGTTTTTCGGCAACTGTTCCGCTGATCACACGGATCAGATAACTGTCGGCCGGATGTCCCGGGATGACTGCCGGTTCACCGGAATCTCCACCTCGCAGCATGGAAAGGCGGGAATCCAGTCGCAGCTGGCTTTCCTGTGTTTCAGCGCTATGGCATTCAAAGCAGTGCTCCGCCAGCAATGGCCGCACCTGCTGATTCCAGCTGACAGCTTCGGAGTCATCGGCAGGGCAGCGTGATGCCGGCAAAGCGGTGAGCAGACAGATCGTCAGCAGTGGCAACAGAAGACGCATGGCAGGGTGTTCCGGGAGAAGTCGGTTCTTCGTTTTCAGAGCAGCGAAGAATGAAGCAGTTGTGGTGGTGATCTGCAGAGCCGCCGGCGGGGTTGTCATCAGATAATATTGTGACAGCCAGGTGGTGCACAGGTCGAGACCGTCACGCGGTCAGGCCGCTGGTTCGCGAAAAGTCTCCCAGCGTATATGTGGAGTGGAGGATCTGCGCAGCTGCAGGGGGGCGGTTCCTGCGAAGTTCGCATGTAGTGCGCTGATCCGCTCTGCGTCTGCGCCCCCGGCATGACAATACAGCAGGTACCTCAGCTGCAGTGGATTCGTTCGCGTTGTGGTCTGTGCGGAATTCATGCAGGGGGATGCACACATCCAGCCATCATTGCGAACATGCCACCCGGTCGGCTGTCCGGGATTCTGTGGGTGGTCGATGAGAGTGATTCCTTCTGATTCCTGCTGATCGCGCTGCGTGGGGCCACTGTAATCGATCCACCGGGACGGTCGACCGAACAGGTTTTCTTCGGTTTGTTCGCCCGTACTGCCGGTGAGCACACCACCACCGAAGAAAGCAGCTACCGACTCCGCCACTCGGACTGCCAGAAACCCAAAGTTGGTTTTGTCGAATTCCAGTGATTCCGCGACCGGCACAAAGCGGCTCTGGATTTCGCCGGTGAATTCTCCTGCTCGTTCTGCAGGGCAGAATTCGCAGATCAGTTCCTGCCGAATCAGGGGCGCTGGGTTGTGCCCGTCGAACCAGCCCAGTTCAACGGCCATACGACACGCTGAATCTGAGCTTTCGTAGCAGTACCACTGCAATTGCCGCACGTGGGCCTCGGAGTTATTGCTCCAGAAATCAATGCCCAGAACTTTGTTGTGGGCAAACCAGATGGACTGGTGATGGTCATGATCCGGTGCACCCGGGTGTCCCATGCGAGTGATCATTGCCCCCGAAGGTGCCAGGACAGGGAAGAAGAATGGACGCGGATAGTCATTGCCACTGTTCCAGCGAATGAATTCCCTGTCGTCAATGCGGAAGGAGACCTGGTGAGCAGCGAGGGGCACGACCTGGCAACGTGGAATCGCGGGCATCTGATTGTGGCTCCGAATGAAGTCAGACAGCTGGACAGACAGACCTGCTGCTGCAGGCTTTCGTCAGTGGACGCTGGCCAATTGCAGCCGGATCTGACAGTTTACAGAGTCTGCGCCGCTGAAGCACCCGTGCCGGAGCAGGAACGGACGCGCGTCAGACATGGCTCAGGAATCCATTGATCAGGTGTCCCGCAACGGAGGATGTGATGGCGATTCGATCGATACAGCGGCGATGTTTTCTTGGTGCAGCACTTGGGATGGCAGGACTGGCAGGAGTACAGCGGGCGTCGGTTGCGGAGGGGCTGCAGACGGGCTGGAAGGCAGGGGTGGCACGTCGAGCCATCACTCCCGGAACATCGGTGTGGCTGGCGGGTTACGGTACCAGGCGTGCTCCTGAGGGAAAGCTGCACGAACTGTGGATGAAGGCACTTGCGCTGCAGACTGCCGACTCACAGCCGGCTGTGCTCATCACCAGCGATTTTCAGGGCGTGCCGCGTTCCATGAGTAACCGCGTATTCTCCCGACTGCAGCAGGAACTGGGCCTCGAACGCCGACAGATCATGTTCACCTTCTCACACAATCACTGCGGGCCGCGACTCGGTGATGATCTGATCGACTACTATCCTGTTGATGCTGAGCAGGAAAAGCTCGTCGCCGACTACACGGATCAGATGGTGGAGGAAGCTGTGGCGATGGTCCGCGAGGCGCTTGCCGATCTGGTTCCGGTCACACTGCGGCACGGTACCGGGAAAACGGATTTTGCCGTCAATCGCAGGAACAACAGAGAGGCCGACGTGGCGGAACTGCTGGCGCGAGGAGAACCGCTGGCGGGGCCGGTGGATCATGCTGTTCCGGTGCTTCACGTTGCAACGGAATCAGGCAGATCGCTGGCTGTGCTGTTCGGCTATGCCTGCCACCCCACAACACTCAGTTTCACGACCTGGTGTGGCGATTATCCCGGGTTTGCACAGCTGCAGATTGAGCAACAGTATCCCGGAACGACAGCCATGTTCGTAAATACCTGTGGAGGTGATCAGAATCCTCTGCCACGGCGGAAGGTGGAACTGTGCGAGCGCTACGGCAGGATGCTGGCGGATGCTGTTGCGGCGGTGCTGCAGCAGCCACTGCAGCCCGTTCAGCCGGCACTGCAGATGTCCTTTCAGCTGATGGATCTGCCTTATCTGGAAGTTGTGGATCGCGCACAGCTGCAGGAACTGTTGCAGGACAGTTCAGCGATCAAAGCCCGCTGGGCAGAGCGGCTGCTGAAGCAGCTGGACAACGGCGGCGAATTCGAAACCGGCTCTCCTTATCCACTGCACGCCTGGAAGCTGGGTGAGGAGCTGCTGTGGATCGGCATGGGTGCCGAGACCGTCGTGGATTACGCGCTCAGATTCAAGCTGCAGTACGGTCCGGGAACGTGGGTGATGGGTTACACTGACGACATGCTGGCCTACATACCCAGTCGCCGTGTCTGGGAAGAAGGTGGCTACGAGGGTGGCAGCTTCCTGTACGAGTATGGTCGTCCGGCATTTCGCTGGCGTGGTGATCTGGAGGATCGCATCGCTGCCGAAGTTGACAGGCTGGTTCGCAGTACAAATGCGGGACAGCGTTGACTGCAGCGATCAGTAGCGGTAGCCGAATCGCTGCAGCTCCGGTTCAAACAGCGATTCGATTCTGCGTCGAGCGAAATTGCTGAGCACTTCTGAATAATGACGGCGATCACGGCGACACTCGGACTTTGCATTTGGCAGCCGAATCGGTTGCGGGATGCCCAGTTCCTGCCGCAGTTCTTCCAGTTGACAGGCAAGGTGCTCATAACGCAGCACGCGATGCACGAGCAGCTCTCCTGCGTCATCGAGGTAAATTCTGCGTCCGTGTTCGATGAGCAGATTCAAGCGTGGTGATTCGAGGAATTCATCCAGCGACGTGTCCTCACCGCGGCGGCAGCACCAGTAATAGAGTGAGATGGCTCGATCGAAGGGATTACGTTCCACACAGAAGCGGAAGCTGTCGTTCCAGAGCTGCTCAGGGAGCAACGGGCGTAGTTCCTGTGCGGACATATGATTGCGGAACAGACAGTGGCCTCGCCGCAGCAGTGTACGCAGGCGTCCCTGCCAGGCCGGCTGTCCGGGGCGGGCATGATGATGCTGTGGTCCGCAGCCCCCTTCACGTCGACGCAGGATTTCGTCTTCCTTCATGATTGGTGAGATGATGTCGTCCGGTCCGGCGAAGCGTGACAGTGCAATCTCCGTGCTGGTCCCGGCGGTGCGGGCGGTCTTGAGAAATATGTAGCCGAATCTGCGTGAGACAATCATGCCGCAGCCTCCTCAGGCAACGACCCGCAGGCAGTGCCGTTCAGCCATGGTTCCGCCCATGATGCATCGGCCTCAAAACCATCCTCCATGAGCAGTTGCGGAAGGTCC
>JALRDR010000505.1 GCA_023262145.1 Planctomycetaceae bacterium
GTGGACGTGCTGGAGGAAAGCATTGAGTCAGAGCCGAATTCCGGCGATGACCCACCGTCGGAGATTACCGTGCCCGGCTTCGTGAACGGACGCTTCAACAATGCAGCGGACGACGATTGGTATCAGTTTTCTGCGCAGCCCGGCCAGACTCTGGTCATCGCCGGTCAGGCGCGACTGACGGATTCCCGAGCGGATCTGCTGGTGAGCCTGGTGTCACCGGACGGTCGCATCGTGATGGAGAACCGACAGGGTTTCGCAGGTGACACGCTGATTGTGTACCAGTTTCCGTCGGCTGGCCCGTGGAAGCTTCGCGTCCGTGACGCGCTGCACCGTGGCGGTGCTGGCTTCGCCTACCGTATTGGCATCACGGCCAGGCCGCACCTTGATTACATCTATCCCCCGGCCGGCCAGCCCGGATCAAACGACGAATACACAGTTTACGGTCGCAACCTTCCCGGTGGACAGGGCTCCGGCGTTACCATCAACGGGCAGCCGTTGCAGCAGGTGAAAGTACGGATCCCGATCCCGGGCAATATCGCTGACCAGCTGGTGTATACGGGAAGACTGGAGCCGCATCAGTGTGGACTTGATGGTGTGGAATACCGCATGCAGTCACCCAGTGGCCTGTCCAATCCGATTCTGGTCTCCGTGGCAACGGAGCAGCACACGGTGGAGCAGGCTGACAACAATCGCCCGCAGACTGCTCAGCCACTGACGCTGCCGTGTGAAGTCGCCGGGCAGTTCTATCCTGCTCGGGATATGGACTGGTACACCTTTACTGCCAAAGCCGGTGAAAAACTGCTCATTGACGTCAAATCTCACCGGCTGGGATGCAACACGGATGCCATTCTGCTGGTGCAGAAGATTACGCAGAATGCTGAAGGTGAAGAGCAGATCACACAGGTCACGTATCTGGATGAGCAGACCAGCAATGTGCGGAACAGGGCCTTCGACCACCGCACAACGGACCCCGTTTACCTGCTGGATGTCCCTGAGGACGGCACGTATCGAGTCATGGTACGTGACAACACGAGTGGGGTTCGTAGTGATCCGCGGCTGCAGTATCGGCTGCGGATCGGAGCTGGAAAGCCGGACTTCCGGCTGGCGGCTTCGCCTGTGGAAACGGCTGGAGCGCTGCTGCTTCGCAAGGGTGCCCACGAGGCGATTCAGGTAACAGCATTTCGCGAGGGTGGATATGACGGCGAGATCAAGGTCACAATAAGCGGACTTCCCGGGGGTGTTACCAGCAGTGAAGCTGTGATTGGTGCCGGCAATGACCACACGGTTGTGGTGCTGAACGCAGCAGCCGACGCTGCCGGCGGGACAGCTGCACTGACCATCAGTGGGACAGGGAATGTGGCCGGAGCGAATGTGACTCGCAAGGCGAGAGTTGGTCGCAGCACCGAGCCCTTTACGCAGCAGCAACCCAACGCCAACGTCGGCAGCGTTCCTGCCCGACTGACAGACACGCTGCAGATTACAGTCTCCGATGCGGAGCCCACGCTCCTGGCAATTCAGGCAGGCGACGGCAAGCAGCTGGAAACATCCCGCGGTGGAATCCTGAAGATTCCCTACACGGTAGCCCGAGCCGCTGATGTGGGCGGGAATGTGACAGGAATCCCCATCGGGCTGCCCCCCAACGTCAATGCTCCGCAGATTGGGATGGGGGGCAACGAGAAAGGCGAATTTGAACTTCGCATTCAGGCCAATACGCCTCCGGGAACGTACACATTCTGCATTTCGGCGCAAGTGCAGGGTGGTCAGTACAGCAGGAATCCGGCCTCCGCCGAAGCAGCGGTGAAGCGACAGGAAAAGATTGCAGAGATCCTGAAGAATGCCACCGAGGCGGCTCAGACAGCACAGCGTGATCAGCAGGCTGCAACAACTCTGATGACTCAGACAGCAGCGGCATTCAACACAGCCAACACCGCCAAAACGCAGGCTGACCAGGTTCTGGTGCAGGCCGAACAGGCCTTTAAGGCAGCGACAGAAGCACTTGAGGCAGCGAAGAAACTTGCTGCAGCCGCTCCCGAAGACGCCAATGCTGCTCAGGCGGTGAAGACAGCGGAAGCAGCACTACAGAAAGCGACCACTGACAAGGCCACCGCTGAGGAAGCTGCGAAGAAGGCAACGGTTGCATTGGCGGACGCTGAGAAAGCGAAGACTGACGCTGAGAAAGCGAAGGTCGAATCTGACACAAAGCTGAACGATGCCCGCACATTCCAGCAGCAGGCGACGCAGGAAAAACAGCGTTCGGATCAGCTGGTCAATACGACGCGACAGCAGTCGAACCGTCGGGCGTTCAATTTCTTTACAGCCTCCACGCCGGTGACAATGACGATTCGGGAGTTTCCTGTGGAAGTCAAATCGCCGGCTACTGTCACGGTAAAGCAGGGTGAGGCCATTGACGTGCCGTTCAGTATCACACGCATGTTTGACTTTACTGCGGCCGTCTCCCTGCAGCCGCAGCTTCCCGGAGGTGTCGGCGGACTGTCGATCCCCAACGTGAATATTAACCAGGGACAGAATGACGGCATGCTGAAGATCACCGCTGCCGCCAATGCGACTGCAGGTGACCATGAGATGAATGTACGTCTGCAGATGAACTTCAATGGCCAGAATCTGATTCTGGACCAGCCCCTGCGGCTCACGGTTGTCGCCGTGGAAGCAGCTCAGTAATCCGGATCGTTCTTGTTTGCATGGCTCCTGATTGTGGAAACAACGCGATGAGTTCACAGATTTCCCCTGCGAATGCTCAACAGCGCTTCCTGGCGGTGTGCGTCCAGCGGATGGCAACGCGCGTACGGCCACTGCCGGCGTGTCGATCCCTGCTGCTGGTGCTGGGCAGTCTGGTCTGCTGCAGCGGACCACTTTCGGCACAGTTGCCAGTGACCGATGTCCAGCGGGCGGAACCGGTGTCCTTTGAGCAGGAGATTCTGCCGATTCTGCAGCGCAGTTGTCTGGCCTGCCATAGTGCGTCTGAGCAGTCCGGAGAACTGGTACTCGAAAATCCTGCAGCGATGCTGAAGGGCGGGGATTCCGGTCCTTCCGTGGTCCCCGGAAGGGCCGACGACAGTCTCATGTTCAAGGTGGCGGCACATCGCCAGGAATCATTCATGCCTCCTGCGGGCAATGATGTGAACGCGCCCAACCTGTCACCACAGGAACTGGGCCTGCTTAAGCTCTGGATCAATCAGGGAGCACAGGGCGGAGCGAGTGTCGCGGCCATGTCCCCCCGTAAGATGAAGCCGCTCACCAGTCGCCGCGGTCCTGTGAATGCCCTGGCGATTTCACCGGACGGGCGGTATCTCGTTGTCGGTCGCAACAACCAGTTGGTGCTGACACATACGGCCACCGGACGCATCATTACGGAACTCACCGATTCCACAATACCACTGCCCGCGGAACACCCCGGAGTGGCTCACAGTGATCTGATTCAGTCGCTGGCGATGAGCGACGATGGAAGTATGCTGGCCTCCGGAAGTTTTCGCGAGGTGAAGCTCTGGAAGAAGCCAGCTGACGTGGTGCTGAAGACTCTGCAGTCCACGGCCGACACCGGGATTATGGCTGTACAGAGACAGGGCCAGTTGATTGCCGCTGCCATGGCAGATCATTCCGTACAGGTCTGGGAAACGGAAACAGCCGCCGTCAGACTCACGCTGCGTGGGTTCACGGATGCGATTCACGAATTGCAGTTCAGTGAAGATGGCACGCAGCTGCTGGCCGCCGGCAAGGAAGGCGTCATCCGCATCTGGAATTCAGCAGACGGTACGCTGCTCGGACTGCTCGAAACACCCATCGAAGTCAATTCCCTGGCGCTGGTTCCTGTCGCGGCTGCTACGGAAGAGAATCCCGTACCGGGCAACCTGCTCGTGTCGGGGGGAGCGGAGAATCTGCTGCGGATATGGAACCTGCCTAAGGCTGCTCCGGCGCCCACAGACTGGTCCCGACCGGAACTGCAGCACCTCGCGGCAACGCCCGATGGCAAACTGCTGCTCACGGCAAATTCTGCGGGGGATCTGCAGTTGCTGCAGCTGGCTGAGGCGAATGAGCAGAATCCGAATCCGGAAACATTTGCCATCTCAGCTCAGTGGAAGCGAGCACCAATGTCGGCCGTTGATCTCCTGCGTCTGCCGCCGGAAGGTGACAGCCAGCGCTGGGCTGTACTGGCTGTCGCCGAATCTGAGTTGCAGATGCTCAATGCGGGCGATGGCAGCCTGCTGCACGCCTGGCAGCCGGCAATCACTCCGCTTACTGCCGTTGCGTCGGCCGCTGATGGCAGCACAATTGCCACAGGTGCGGATAATGGCATCATTTCACTCTGGAAAGCGGCCCCTGCTGCCGGCCCGGAAATGGCCCAGGTTGCTGCTGGAAATGCTCTGTCGCTGCAGGTCAGCGATACGGGTCGAGTCATCGCCGTTGCTGCTCAGCGGGAAGGGCGGCAGGAAGTTGTGTTCTGGAATATTGAGAATGGTCAGCAGGCAGCACCGCCGCTGGTGTTTGACGGCGCCTTTGCTGCGATGACCCTGGCTGCTGATGAGAAGACTGTGGCGATTGCCACGACCGATGGTCGGATTCGCATCTGGAAGGCCGATCAGCCTGCCGCACCACTGCATGAACTGACATCTGCTGTGGGACCGGCAACATTGCTGCAGTTCAGCCCTGATGCAACTCGCCTGGTATATGCTACAGCGGACCACAAGCTGCATTCCCTGCGGCCGGGCACTGAGGACGCTCCGCTGGAATACGTGGGCCATGGCGGCCCGGTCGCAGCAATTGGTTTTCTGTCGCCGGCAGAGATCTGGTCCGTCTCAGCAGACCAGACAGCGCGCATCTGGAACGCCGACAATGCGGCGCAGACGCGTACCTTCAGCGTGCCCGGAGCTCCAGCCGTGGCAGCCATCAGCCGCGACCGACAGTTGCTTGCCGCTGCGGGAAATGACAATGCAGTACGCGTTTTTCAGATGAATAAC
>JALRDR010000524.1 GCA_023262145.1 Planctomycetaceae bacterium
AGTTGTTCTCCTTTCTCCCATCTGCTCGGTCTCCTCTCCGCTTTCTCCTCTCAACGGCCCCTGCAAGCGGCATGGGGGCGAAATCCACCTCCAAAGCCCGCGCTTTGTTTGTCCCCGGCAATTTCATCGGGTCGCAAAAGCCGACTGGCCAACTCAATCATGCCACTCCCCGCTTTCCTGCGGTGTCGTCGCAGACCCGGGAAGAATGGCTGGCGTAGAGTCTGAAAACGTCAGATCCAGAGCGTTGGGAAAAGCTTGCAGGGCTTTTTCGCTCCCGGAATGTGGCTCGGTTAAACAACGCTATCGGGAACGCCTGATCGCGGGAAACGCACCCTGCAGAGATGGATGGCCCCGGTTAAATTACACACTCATGTTGCAATCACAGTCCATCATCAACTGACACAGACGAAGGGTTTCGTCGCTTTCGATGTACTGAAACATGTCGATTGATTCGGATGGCTGGATGTCCGAAAGGGACTCCCGTTCAGGAACCTCCACTTGCTGAAAGCGACTTGCATCACGCTTTGCCTTCGCAGCGTATTTCGACACTGCTCGGGAACAGATCAGCTTGAGCAGGGTCACCTTGGATGCCTTCCGCGACGGATCGTATTGCGGTGGCATGCGAATGAGATCGAGCCACACCGACTGCCAGACGTCCTCCGGATCGACAGACTTCGGGCAGCGTTTCCGAGCTGCGATGAGGGTCGTCTTTCGTGCGATCGCCAGCAGCTCATCACTCAATTGAAGCGGCTCAGGGTCGCTCATATCAGACGTCCTCGCCACGGTCGAGTTGCTCCCGAATGTCATCAGCGAGGGTGAAACTAATGACAGCCGGACGAATATCGATCAGATCTCCATCCGGCCCTGTGACTCCTCGGGGAGGAACCCGATGCATCACAAAATATTGGTCGTCTGCTGGCAGATTTCGGCCGTATGCTTTCGATTCCCGCTCTGCAGCTTCTCGCAAGGCGCGAACGAAATCTGCATATCGGCACCCGAGCGTCTCGCACATCGCCGCATACGGAGTAAACACCCCGCAGTCCTCGAAGTGGGCAGCTGCCGTATCAACATCGGCCTGCGTCCATGCATCGGAATCTGCTGGGCTCACCACACCGGATTCCAAAAGCAGTTCCAGAGACGCCGGGCGGCAGTCGTACCCCCTCGATCGAAGGTGGCTGGCAACTGAGACAAGCGGCATCGGGAACATGCCGTCCCGTTCCTGCTCAGCAGCCTGAAAAAACACCGGATCCGCTCCGGCACGCGGCTTGAGTTTCAATTCGAAATACTCTTCAAACGAAAGGCCAATTGTCATTCCATTCTCTCCCAGCCAGGGTCCACGAAGTTGAGTAGCACCATGCTCGCTCAATCCCTTATTTCCTTTGAAAAGGCCAATTCGTAAAACAATCTGAGAAGTTTTTTGAGAATCGAGGCAGATCGACGGATTGGGCCATCACTGCAGCGTTTTCACCGCAAAACTGCCAGCCCGTCCAGTGTTGGAAACCGGATGCCGAATTCCGGCATAGCACTGACTCATCTGCCGTGTAGTAAGGCTCCTTGACCCGCGATCCGTCGGAGCTGGCGGGCAAACGCGACGCTCCAGAATTGACACATCCATGATTGACCGCGAAACTGAAGTAATATTTTTCACAGTTTCGCGGTCGAATGTTTGTTAGGCCAATGACTCAAACAGGGCCGAGCATGCGCGATTTAACCAAG
>JALRDR010000589.1 GCA_023262145.1 Planctomycetaceae bacterium
GGTGGTCAAGGGCTCCGCGCCGGCAGTCTGGCTCTGGCCGCCATGACGGCCTCGCGTCAGGTCGGTGGCGGGATGCTGCGTCCGGACTTGCCGGGGGTTCCTTCCGGTCTGCCGGGTCTGCCCCATTTTCCGGCGCGGGCGAAGTCGGTCATCTATCTGCACATGAACGGCGGACCATCGCAGCTGGATTTGTGGGATTACAAGCCGATGCTGAAGTCGCAGTACCAGCAGGAGCTGCCGGATTCGATTCGTCGGGGCCAGCGGATCACAACCATGACCAGCGGCCAGTCAAGTCTGCCTGTGGCGCCGTCGAAATTCACATTTTCACGACGGGGGCAGTCCGGGATGTGGGTGAGTGAACTCCTGCCTCATACCGGTGACATGGCAGATGAGATTGCTCTGGTGCGGACCGTGCATACCAATGCGATCAATCATGATCCTGCCTGTACGTTCGTTACCACGGGCAGTGAGGTACCGGGGAAGCCCAGCCTCGGGTCATGGTTGTCTTACGGGCTCGGAAGTGAAAGCAGCAATCTGCCGGCGTTCGTCGTTCTGACTCCGACGTGGTCTTCAAGCCGATCTGCACAGGCACTGTTTTCGCGGATGTGGAGCAGTGGGTTTCTGCCGTCGCGATATACCGGAGTTGCATTGCGCAGCGGCAACGATCCGGTGTTGTACATTCAGAACCCCAACGGTGTTTCTGCGGCCAATCGTCGAGCGATGCTGGATGGCCTGGCGGAACTGAATCAGATGACTCTGCAGCGTTATGCGGATCCTGAGACGATCACCCGGATGGCGCAGTATGAGATGGCGTGGCGAATGCAGACCAGTGTTCCGGAACTGGTCGACCTGTCCGGAGAGACGCAGGAGACCCTCGACCTTTACGGACCGGAGGTAAGTAATCCGGGAACTTTTGCGGCGAGTGCACTGCTGGCCAGACGCATGGTGGAACGAGGGGTTCGGGTGGTCCAGATCCTGCATCGAGGCTGGGACCAGCACGGTTCACTTCCCTCCGAGATTGCTCGCCAGTGCAGTGATACGGATCAGCCCTGTGCGGGACTGCTGCGAGATCTGAAACAGCGCGGTCTGCTCGACACGACGCTTGTGGTCTGGGGAGGAGAATTTGGTCGTACTGTCTATTCGCAGGGACAGCTGACCAGTCAGAACTACGGTCGTGATCACCATCCGCGGAATTTCTGCATGTGGCTGGCCGGTGGCGGTATTCGTGGCGGTACGGTCTACGGAACGACGGACGACTTCAGCTATAACGTGGTTGAGGACCCTTGCCACATCAATGATCTGAACGCCACCATGCTGCATTGCATGGGGATTGACCATGAACGATTCACTGTGAGATTTCAGGGACTGGATCAACGACTGACCGGTGTTGAAGAGCAACGGGTTGTGGATGAGATTCTGGCCTGAACAGAACATCGCCCGCCCAGCAGGCTGAGCTGCAGCGGACGGATACAGAATCACTCAGCCGGCAGACAGGAGTGTTATCGATGGTGAGTGAACCGCAAATCAGCGGAGCATCCTTTCCTCAGGAACTGCAGGAACGGATCAC
>JALRDR010000682.1 GCA_023262145.1 Planctomycetaceae bacterium
GTCATGAAGATCGGAACGGCTGGTCTGCAGAGTGCAGCCGGGCTGACGGAGCAGGTTTCCGGCGGCGGTGCTGCGGGGCACAGTTATGAGACAGTGGCATCCATGACAGGCGTCGTTCAACTCGATAAGCTCAACGCCAGTTCTGCTCTGGTGCTGCTGCAGGCAGAGGAAAACGCGCCGCTGAATCTGCGGACAGTTGCCCTGCCCTGATCATTGCTGGTGACGGCGGGTCGGTGTCAGATCGCCGACCCGTCATCCCCACAATCTGCTCAATACCCTGCTGCTGCTGAAGAGCCCTGCTCGTCCTCGAAACAGCGCGAATCCACATTTCGAAACTGATTGTTCAAAGAAACCGTTATGAAGACTTGCCGGCTGGTTCATTTCGCAGCTGTTCTGCTGTCATTGCTGTCTGCAACGGTCCTGCAGGCTCAGGTCCCCACCCGCGATCAGATTCCAGCTCCGGATCCGGAGCTGGAGCGTGCAACGTTCCGTGTCCCGGAAGGTTTTGAAGTCTCCCTGTATGCGGCGGATCCTGCGATTGCCAAGCCGATTCAGATGAACTTTGACGAGGACGGTCGGTTGTGGATCGCCAGTTCGGAGGTGTATCCCCAGATTACTCCCGGGGCTCCAGCTACCGACCGGATTCTGGTGGTTGAGGACACGGACCATGACGGCCGAGCGGACCAGACGCATGTGTTTGCGGAGGGACTTCTGATCCCGACCGGCGTTGCCCCTGGTGACGGTGGAGTGTGGGTGGCCAACAGTACTGAGTTGCTGCATTTTGCTGATACTGACGGGGACCTGAAGGCTGACTCCCGGCGAGTCGTGCTGTCCGGATTCGGCACTGAGGATACTCACCATATCCTGCACACCCTGCGGTGGGGCTACGACGGTTTTCTGTACATGAACCAGTCGATTTACATTCACAGCCACATTGAGACACCCTGGGGTGTACGGCGTCTGAATGCTGGCGGCATCTGGCAGTTTCGTCCGGAAACGCTGGAGCTTGGTGTGTTCATGCGTGGGCTGGTGAACACGTGGGGCCATCACTTTGACCGCTTTGGTCAGTCGTTTGCGACAGACGGAGCTGGTGGCGAGGGAATCAACTATGTGATTCCAGGAGCATATTATTTCACGGCGGCAAATGCAGAGCGGCTTGTTCGTGGTCTGAATCCGGGCAGTCCAAAACACTGCGGCCTGCAGCTGGTGGATACGCCAATGTTGCCACCGGAGTGGCAGGGGAATGCGATTACGAACGACTTTCGTGGCCATCGTGTCGTACGTTTTGTGCTGACCGAAGAAGCTTCGGGATATGTGTCTCGCGAGCAGCAGGAGGTGATCTGGTCAGACCATGTCGCGTTTCGTCCGATTGACGTGAAGATCGGGCCTGACGGAGCCATTTATATTGCCGACTGGTACAACCCGATCATTCAGCATGGTGAAGTGGATTTTCGCGATGATCGTCGCGACCACACTCACGGACGTATCTGGCGTGTGACGTGGAAAGGTGCACCGCAACGTGAGCATCGGGCCATGTCTGATCGCACCAATGTGGAGTTATTTGAGTCGTTACGTTCGGATGATGGAATCGAGCGTCAGTCTGCGAAGCAGCTGTTGCGTCAGCGGGGACCTGAAATTGCAGCAGAACTGCAGCAATGGCTGGGACGAGTTCAGCTTACTGACGCTGAACGGGACCCTGTTCTGCTCGAGGCCTTATGGTGTTTTCAGACAGCCCGACAGATCCACCCGGAACTGCTCAACACACTCCTGGGGAGTGCCGACGGACGGATTCGTGCCGCGGCCGTGCGGGTGCTGAGTCACTGGAAGTATCTGATCCCTGATTCCCGTCAGTTGCTGACTGAGCGAATTCAGGATGTGCATCCGCGGGTGCGTCTGGAGGCTGTTCGTGCCCTGTCTTTTTCTCCGCTGGAGGATTCAGAGCGACAAATTGCGGACGGATCAGCATTTCCGGGTGAGACGCTTCCTGCCTCGGCGGCGACAGTTGCTGAATACAGTGATCCTCGGCTGATTGAAACAGCACTCAAGCCGCTTCAGCAGCCGCTGGATGGGAACCTCGATTATGCCATGTGGCTGACATCGAAAGAGCTGGCGTCGTCATGGCAGCCGGCATTTGCGGAGGGGCGAATGAACTTCGGAAACGATGCCGACCAGGTGGCATTCGCATTTGCTGCCGTTGGTGCAGGAGCTCCCGTCGAACTGCTCATGCGAGATCTCTATCACGCGGATCTCACTGCCGACAAGCGAGCTCGCCTGGTACGGCTGATCTCCGGCAGTGCTGATGCCGGTCAACTTGGTCGTCTGGTTTCTGCTGCAGCAGGAGCGGGTGATACCGCAACGATTCAGTCCGTGCTGGAAGGCAGTGTATTGCGAAAGCTGACCCCTGACGTGTCTGCAGCTGATCTGGGAAACCTGCTGGACTCTGAGGATGATCTGCTGCGGCGAGTGGGTCTGACTGCTGCGGCCCAATGGCGTCCTGCTGAGTTTCTGCCGCAGCTCCAGGAAATTCTGTCTGCTGGTGATTCTGCAGCTGACGACGTAGCGGCTGTCCTGGCGGGGGTCTCTGCCAGCCAGCATGCGGCATTGATCGACACAATTGCAGGCGTTGCCGGGAAAGCCGGCGGTATACACCGTGTGGAATTGCTGGAGACGCTTGCTCTGGTCAGGCCCGGACGCAGTGCCGAACTGATTGCGGCCATGCTGACACAGTTGAAACCTGCAGAAACGGAAGCTGCTCGACGAGTGACGCAGGCTCTGCTGCAGGCGAAGAATGGCAGCACATTGCTCCGAGATTCCCTCAAAGATCGCAGTATGCAGACGGATGTGGCACTGGAAGTAATGCGCGTGCTGCGTGAGAGTGGCCGCACTGATGCGGAACTCGAAACACTCCTCCGAGCGGCCGGAAAAGTTCCCACACGACGTTCCCTGACAGCGGAGCAGCGTGCTGCGTTGTTGCGTCAGGTTGCCGAGACAGCGAGTGCCGGTCGCGGCGAACGTGTGTTTCGAAATGAGCGACTGGGCTGTCTGAAGTGTCATGCCATTGGAAATGCTGGCGGACTGGTCGGCCCCGATATGATCAGTCTCGGCGCCAGTGCTCAGCCTGATTATCTGCTGGAATCCTTGCTGGATCCAAATGCCAAGGTGAAGGAGAACTACCACACAACCGTGGTCGCAACGATCGAAGGGCGAGTTCTGGCTGGCGTGCAGATTGCCAGGTCAGAAAAGTCCGTGACATTGCGCACTGCTGAAAATGTTGTTGTCGAGATTCCTGCAGATCAGATCGAAGATACGGCTCAGGGCGTTTCACTGATGCCGGAAGGTCTGGTGGATGCCCTGACCGACGGTGAGATTGCGGACCTCGTTCGTTTCCTTTCCGAACTGGGGCGAACTCCGGAGTACACGCTCAGCCGAACCCGCATGGTACGAAGCTGGGGGGCAGTTCTGCCGACTCGTGATGCTTTCTACAGAATCAATCGGTCCAGTGTGAGCCAGGTCGCCACAAATGACCCTTCCTTCACCTTTGCTCCGAAGTACAGCAGAGTGAACGGTGAATTACCGCTGGAGGATCTGCCGATTCTGACCGTTCGAGATACACAGCTGAGTTTCGCACGGACGACACTGCGAGTGACCAGTCCGGGGAATGTTGGCTTTCTGCTCAACTCAACAACGGGTGTGGAAATTCGCATCGATGGCGTACCGATGCCTCCGGAGACGCAGTTTTCCACGCAGCTTTCTCCGGGACTTCATACGGTGACTGCGACGATCAATCGTGAACAGCGAACAGATCCGCTGCAGATTTCGCTTCAGGAAGAGGTTGTTGGGCAGGCTGCAAATGTGGAGCTGGTGAACTGAGAATGATCGCGCTGCCTGAATATGTCGCAGCAGGGACTGCTCTGAGACTTCCTGCTGTGTCATTGCTGGATCTGACAGCCGTGTTCGCAAGTGGCTGCGTCAGCTGACTGCCGCGACTGACAATCGTACCGGGCAGTCCCTGTGGTGTCCTGAGAAGACGGTTGAAGGTGGTTGTGATTCGGAAGACACCGGGTGGCTGCGGCCCGTGAAGAAAGTGGTGCAATGCGACGTCAGCCACCATTCCTGCGTGTGTTTCTGGGAGGTCTGGGACTAATCCTGCTGGGCACATGGCTCTGTCGGTCAGACAGTCAGACTCCGGAAGTCGTGGTCTACTGCGCTCACGACGCCATCTTTGCGGATCAGATGCTGAAGTTGTTTGAACAGCGCAGTGGCATTCAGGTGCGCGTACTTTACGATGAGGAAGCCAGCAAAAGTCTGGGTCTGACTCAGCGGATTCTGGCTGAGAGAACGGCTCCACAGTGCGATGTGTTCTGGAACAATCAGACTCTGGGTACAGAACGTCTGCGTCGGGCTGGTGTCCTGCAGCCCTGCTCTGCTGACTGGTGCAGTCGTATTCCCGCTCGCTTCAGAGCCGCTGATCTGCAGTGGGTGGGTTTTGCTGCCCGGCTGCGTGTATGGATCTTCGGAACTGCGAACGGAGCATGGGATCAACAGCGTATTGATGCGTTGATGGGTGGTGATTCGCTTGCCAGCGTGGCCATCGCTGTGCCGCTGTTCGGTACCACATTGACTCACTATACAGAGTTGTGCCACCGGTATGGGCTGGACTCGCTTCAGGCGTGGCATGCGTCGCTGCAGGAACGTGGGATTCGTGAGGTGCGAGGTAACGGAGCCGTTCGTGATCTGGTGGCCGCCGGCGTCTGTGAGCTTGGATTGACGGATACTGACGATGCATTTGCTGCGATGGATGCCGGGTCAGCCGTCGGCATCCTGCCGGTGCGACTTGCGGACGACGCAACCATCTGTATACCGAATACAGTGGCGATGATTCGTAACTGTCCGCATCCTGAAGCAGCCGGGGAACTGATTCGATTTCTGTTGTCGGCCGAAGCTGAGACGCTGCTGGCAAATTCTTCGGCAAGGCAGATACCGCTGGGACCGGTCGATGAGACACAGTTATCGGAGGCTGTGCGTCAATTACTGCCGTTCGCCGCTGCTGGCGGTGAGCCTGCCGCCGCCGCTGCGGAAGATGAGCGAGTCCTGAAGTGGCTGCAGGGGCTGTACACGGCGGGCGTTGATAATTCCGGCTGATGGAGGAGCTACCACAGAAATCAAATGGTGCACCTGAATCAACAAAGGCCTGATCAGCACTCTGATCAGGCCTTTGCAGGAGAATGTAGTCGGATTGAGAGACGTCCGAATACAGGTAGCAGAGAATCGAGTACCTCAGGGGCTGGCGTTCTCGTGTTCTTCCAGGCGGTCTTCCAGTTCTGCAATTTGCTGCAGAGCCTGCTTTACTGCAGCGTTGGCATCATCCGCATCGTTGCCGGCGTTGACTGCCAGCACCAGGGCAGTGACGGTCGCAGCTCCGTAGACAGCCATCGGCAAATTGAATCCTCCAAACTGGCCACGCATGACCGTAAGGTCACTCACAACGACAGAAATGTCTCTCGCATCCGGAGGTGCAGTAGCGGCAGTCCAGAGTCGGACCTGCTTTTCAGAGGCGGGGCTGACGATTGTGTGAGCACCGCTGCGCAGCCCTGAGAAACGGGCATAGCCGTTCTCATCCGAGAGGGTTCGGGCGACTGACCTTCCCCGAAACTGCACCAGAACTTCGGCATTGGCAACCGGTTTTCCCTGTGCATCGACAATGCGAGTGATCAGGCGTCCGCCATCTTCCAGTCGGACATCCTTTCCAGTGGTCAGTGGGGCAGTGGCAGCCATGGCTAGCGGCGTTGGAACGACAAGCGTGGCGATGAGGGCGGCAGCAAGCAGGCTGCGAAAGTGAGAGTGTTTGGCGGTCATGAGTCTGTTCCTTCAGAACATCAGACAGGGGGGACTTCAACGCCTCCTCTTTTTGTTCATGCGGGTGAGGAGGCTTCTGTTAACTTCAGTCAAAGATTAGGCGAAAATGCATTTTACGAAAATAGGAGTTTGCGAGGCCGGAAAAACCGGTGATTTGTTCCGCTGCGTAGCTGCTGAAAGGGCCTGGTACACCTCCGGAATGGATTTCTTCGAGGTAGCTTCGCAGCAGGTCGCGGGTGGCCGTGTTGTGATGCAGCAGGAAGCTGATCCAGGCCCAGCTGTTGCGGTAGTCATCACCCTGCATCACTGTTGCGGCGTTGAGTTGTTCCAGATGTTCGAGTCGGGGGGGGAACCCCAGCCGCGATTTCCAGAGAACTGCTTCACGTCGCGATGATGCGCCGTGCTCATCGGCGTTTGTCTCGAAATATTCGGCAAGACCTTCGTCAATCCAGAGTGGCAGAAATGGCAGATGCTGGTGAAGTCGGACATGGGTGATTTCGTGCCTCAGATCCACCATTAACCAGCGGCTGTTCCAGACGTAGATCTGACTTACGTCATCGTTTCGAAAGAAAACGGCACGCCGTTCGAGGGCTTCCGGAAGCTTTTCTGCCAGGTACTTGTGGTAGTTTGACTGAGACCGAAACAGAACCAGTTCAATGGCCTGATCACTGCCTTCAATCCCCAGCTGGTTTTGAAGTTGATCCGAAACTGACTGCAGCTGTGCTTCGATGTGATCCAGGTCGACGGGGAACTCGGAATAGACTGTCAGGCTGCCACGTTGCTGCTGAATCAGCCAACGTGATGTCTCCTGACATTCGGCACGGCTGGGGAGGCACAGCAGCAGGGCATAAAGAAGTGTAAAACGGGGGGAGGCCACGAAGTGATCCGTTGTAATGGCAGGAGGGAAGTGGCGACCGGATTTCAGCTGTCAGCTGATTCTGTGTCTTCTGAAATTGGAATGGGGAAATCACAGACAACCGGCAGATCGTGCCGGAGAAACGGGTTGCGAGTCAACAGCAGATTCACGGCGGGATGCATGCCGTGGCCGGGAAATGGCGCCGCTGGGGCCTGCCGGACAGAGTGCATGGCACCGGGCTGTCCTGCGGTGAGGTTGAAATACACTGCAATTGCAGCATTGTGCAGCGGCAGGAGTTTCTGCATGGTCAGCCATGTTCCGCAGCACGGGGGGCGGGGGGACAAGCCACATGTTGTCCGGCAACGGGATTCGTTGCGGCGAGCCAGCAGTGGAGAGCAGTTGGCCAAAAAAAGTCGGCAGAGGGACGATAAGCCGGGTTCTGTCGTGGGTGTTCATTTATCTGGGATACTGATTACTCAGTACCTCGTGCAGCCTACCCGAAGGTAAACGAACCGGACCGATTCGAGGCAACAAGTTGCCATACCTTCTGCTTGGCCTTGCTCCCGATGGGGTTTACCCAGCCAGCTGGTCACCCAGACTGCTGGTGCGCTCTTACCGCACCGTTTCACCCTTACCACGAC
>JALRDR010000772.1 GCA_023262145.1 Planctomycetaceae bacterium
AGGGTAAACCGTCTCTCCTCGGTGAGCTTCATGACCATGAAAATGCACCACCAGAGGAATCCTGAGGGCCTTCGCAACCGGAGTAATATCAGCTCCGTTAGTGCCATACTGAGCCAGAATGCAGTCCACGCCATGGGTCGAAAAGAAACCATCAAAGAAGTCGAGGATCGTCGACCAGCTCTTCTCGCGGCGGGCCTTCAATCGGTCATAGAGGAACACCGGGAGCAGTCGCTCAATCTTTCGCAACACAGGATGGCGGCTGTAAAAATACCTGATTGTGCGTCCCTCGCAGGTGTACTCCGGGTACCAGTGATGCAGTACACACTTCTCTCCCGACAACCTCTCAATCTGGAGCGAAATGAATGTCTCACTGATCAACGGGATGTTGCCATAGAGTACGCAAAGACTGCTCACCTGATGTCCCCCCTTCCCAAAGAACGCCTGCACGACCCGGACGCCCCGGAGGAACGCTGAAAAAATTCACCGCAAGGAACGCCTTGTCAGCTGAAATACAAAGCGGTGCACGGCAACCGTGGATTGCCCGAAATACACACATGGTCGCAGCGGCCGCACTTAACAGCAGTGAATTCGTCACAGTGCTGAATCCGCTCCGCCTTGTGCCGCTAAAAAATCGATTACCGCGAAACTTCGTTTCAGCGGTGAGTTCCGCCCGGATTCTGAGTCTCTTTCCTGAGCTTATGCACCGTCTGAACAAGCTGGCTTGCACGCGGCCCGCGAACACTCAACTGAGATGAGCAGGCTCGTGGAACAGGCTATCCTCCGATAGTCACGATTCCCCAACGTCGCATGCTGTTTTTTTACCAACAGGGGCGCCTAATCCTGCCCCGGGACGGAACCAAAAACCGTCAACAGCTTCCAGACCTGCAGTGACTTGCTGCAGAACTGGAGCAACCTCCTTTTGGGACTGCTCAAAATCCTGCAACCTTCCGTGGAAACACATCGCTGAATCTCTCGATCGGACGTAGCCGGGAGTATCCGCCGGAACAGCCGTTAGCCCCCAAAACAGAAGCTGCCGACCCTGATGCCCTAACTGCCTCCTGTAACCCCACAATCCAACGGCCATTATTACTCGACACGCCCCGGCGTCGCGCAGACTTCGTCCCCGTCGGTGACGCACTCCCGCACCGTTCTCCCCACCCTCACGTTATCGGAGAGTGGGGTAAACACTCCGTAACTGATTTTCGCATTGACCAACACACCTTTCCCATTTAGCCCGACAGAACCGACACAACCGAACAACAGTGCACCCAAGGTCAAGGGAATGCTGATCGTCTAAGCAGCGTTGACGTCCTGGCCTGCAATATTCGGCAATGGTCCAACAGTGCTGAGAGTGCTTCGTCAGCCACATATGCTGCAGCATTAATTCCGGAGAGCCTCCGCGTGACATCTGGGTGAGCACATCCCTGAGCGATGCCCACGGCTTCACCAGATCCGCTGTGGAACTGGTAATCAGCGTCATCAGGACAGCAGGCATGCTGCCAACAAAATTCCAGTCCTCTGGGCCGATGGCAACAGGACGCATCGACCACTCCGACGCATTGTCATCGATCGCCAACTCCCCGCCTTCCAGATAACGATTGCGAGCCTCCCATTTGTTGAGAGTAGTGTAGTCGCTTTCGTGGTCACCCCTGCGGAAGGAACACTTCGTCATCAACCCACGTCTTCAGATCATTCAGCAACGGACGGCCCATCTGCATCCGAGCCGCTGTTGGAGCAGCAGTGGACAACTCAAGAGTATGGCTTTCCAGCTTGAACAGACTCTCCATGACAACCAGCGCACGATGCTTTTTCATCCCACGCCGTGTGCCCGTAGCGACAACAATGCGCCCAGCAGACAACAGTGTGATCCCGGTAAAGAATGCTGAGCCGGCCACGGGAGCGATTGCGGAACAGAAACAGCCCTCCACTGAGCGGTTCGTGCTGCAGGAGTTCCCGCACAATTCCGCTCCGGCCGCAAAAGCAATATCGCCTGCCGGCTGGCCGCAGACAGGCATACGCACGAACCTGATGACGATAACGAATCACTGGCGAGTCGCCTCATGGGATTCACCACCAGCACACACACCAGACTGCAGCAGCGTACCGAGCACTTAGTCCAGAGACGGTTCGTCATTCGGTACTCGCACGACAGCACCACACGGCAATTCCACTTCGATCACCGGGCTGCTCACGACCGTCAGTGGCACAGACAGCGAACGCCCCTTGTTGGGCAATGCGGTGACTTTGTCGCCAGTCTTCGTCGCCAGTCTTCGTCGCCAGTCTTCGTCGCGACACGGAGAAGGCATACTGCAACGCTCCGGTTCAGACATGGAAGTCTCGCACACTCGGAGCCGATTTCTGCTGCTCAAACCTCCACTGTTCCAACTGCTCCGCCGAATGCCGCTTCGCCATCAAGCAATTTGGGGTGAACCGGAAAAAACACCGAGACCTGCAACACGCGTTTTACCGTGGAATTACTTATTTCCTGCATGACATCGCATTTACTGAAGCTGGTCGCACTTACTGGAGCTGAGTGGCAGCTTACTGTTTACTGTCGCACGCCAGAATGACTCCAGCTGAAACAAGGAGTACTTCCGTCAACGATTGAGAACACCTCGCACGAAACCTGCCCGGAGAAACGATCACCCTGAATTGACTGGGCATGAATACACTCGTGTCTCTAGGGCACATCATCACCCTGCAATCCGCTCTTATAGGCCCTCCAGTGCTTTACCCATGCATCTCGCAGCAACCGGCGAAAATCCAGATGCAACTGCAGCAGGCTCTGCCGCTGGTCTCCATTCAACTCACCGCGATATGTACAGAACACCTGAGTC
>JALRDR010000893.1 GCA_023262145.1 Planctomycetaceae bacterium
CCTGCGTCCAGAATATCTTTCACCACAATCTCAGCCATTGCCGATCTCCTGTGTCAGTGACGAAGAGCAGACTGCTGGTTCCGAACCTGCCGTTGCCGGCAAGGCAGGTCAGCCGAATCTCTGTGCGTCAATGTGCTGCACGTTCTGTACAGCCCAGAACAATTGTGTGAATGTCCCGGGCATTGCCAGTTCCTGCTGGAATGGACACTGCCTGTTGACAAACAACACGTCGCCCGTTGGTTCCGGCGGGCAGGATCCGGAGGAGAACACAGTGTTCCCCGGGTTTGAAGGAGGCGGAGCTTATCTGCCTGCATCCTGAGCGTCAAACGCCATAAAGCAGTCTAAACCGCTTTACCCGTTTTGGGGCGAAGAATTCGCCGTATCGCCGGCAATTCGGCCAGCGTCCACTGGAAATTCAGCGATTTCGGGTCGGATTCAGGCGGTTCCGGCAAATCGGAGCCTCCTGGCAGGGCCGCTCTACGGAAACTCTTGCTCCAGATCGACGCTTGCCAGTGGTGATGTTGCAATCCTGCCCAGTTGCAGGCCAGCACCCTCATCGATTAGCTCGAACAGCTGCAGTTCCACTGGCTGCTCCGGAAACTTCTGGTACGGCAGGAACGATGAAAAAATGGATGCCTGAGCCGGGTCGCTGCTGGTTCGAGTAGTGGACAGGATCACACCCTCACAGGCCAGCACCAGTTCAATCACCTGTATGTCCGGGGCGACTGCTGCCGTCTGCAGGATTTTGCCCCGCACAAGGCAGGGCACAATCTCAGCTTCGAGTTCCATGTAGGAAGAGTTGATCCGCACCTTGCGGGCCACCTGCACCGGCTGCATCCGAACTCTCAGTTCCGAATCCACAATCGTGAATTCGTCCAGCCGACGACCAACAAGCTGTGGTCGCCAGTTCAGATTCCCCAGTCGGTCCTGCGGGGAACCGCCCTCGCCAAAAATGGTCAGCATCCGCTCCAGGTGCTCGAAGCGAGTCGCAAATTCCGGCTCCAGAACAGTCTTAAACTCGCCCTTCAGCGTTTTGCGAAGACGTTCTTCGGCCGACAACAATGAGCTGCCTTCCCAGTGCGGCATTGCCGGCAGCCCGAGCACATCTGAGACGGTGGGCACAAGATCGATCAGCTCCACATTGCGATCCGAAATCTGCCCCTCCGTCTGCCCCGGATAACGAATAAACAGAGGTACGGGCAGAATATCAGCCAGATTCTGGAGTGATGGAGTTCTCAGACTGCCCCCCGGCACGAAACTCATCCCATGATCCGAGGTGACAATCAGCAATGACTGTTCCAGCAGCTTGAGTTCCTCAAGACGATCCAGCAGTCGGCTGATGATACGATCGACGTGCTGCACCTGCAGCAGATTCTGCTGCCACGCCAGCTCGACGGGCCACGAGTCTGTGGTCCATTGCTCCTCGGTCAGACCGTAGATCGGGGAGGCGATACTCTGTCGCAACAGATACGGCATGCCATCCGGCAGATACTGCCACGGATAATGCGGCAGAGCAACATGCAGAAAAGTAAACGGAGGTCTGTCGCCGGGCGTAACCGTGCGCAGAAAATGCTCCAGCTGTGACGAACGCTGCTCATCCCAGGGATAAATGAGTAATCCACGCTGCTGATCGCGCGAGTACTGGCGGTCCTCACTGATCCCGAACCAGCTCCGCGGAATTCTTCCCTGAGGCCGTGGAAGTTCGCCGGGCAGATACATTTCCAGGTAGACAGCAGCAAGTGTCCGAGCCAGCAGCAGCATTTGATCGGAAAACGGCTGCGGGACATCTCCCGTACGCAGTGACTCCGGAGTCAATCTGGTGAGCGGCTCGAAGACCGTCATCTCAAACTGCTGCGTCCCATGTACCGTTCGCAGAAGATTCTCCGGATATTCTGCCTCAATCGGCGCCGGGGAACTGTCGGGAAGACTGCTGGTCAGCAGCGACGGCAAGGAACGATCCGTACGCGGGTAATTTGCCGTGGCATTGCGATACCATGTGCTCATGCTCGCCAGCCGGGCGAATCCTGGATAACGGTTTGCGTCGATCTGCTGCCGGGAATTCATCAGTGACATCCCGTTCAGGCCATCAAACACCAGCACGAATACCGGCACAGGACGTTCCGCACGCACCGCCCTCTCCGTCCGCTGCACACCAGAAATCAATGGCCGCAGGGTTGGCGAGATCAGAAACATCACAAGAAAGAACGGCACTCCGAACGCAGTCAGTGACAACAGTCCGCGAACACTCGCTGAACTCTGCAGCACCAGCAGCAGCCGCATCAGCAACGGCAGCAGCACGACAAGGACCAGCAACTCCGGAATCCCAAAACGCAGCAGTCCTGCCGTTGTGGCACACCAGTCAGTC
>JALRDR010000905.1 GCA_023262145.1 Planctomycetaceae bacterium
TTCGTCCATTTCGTCGTGCCCGTATGGATCAGCTGGTTCCTCGTCAACTACGTAAGGATCTTCTTCTTCCGGGGCGTCAGCATAAGGATCAGCGGGATCCTCTTCGTCCATGTGAAAGACCCAGTCGGATGGTTTCCAGCCAGGATATCCACGCAGCACATCTTCGAACGTTCCAAGCCGATCACCTCCGTTGCGCCCGGTTTCCGGGAGGACCACCATCTCATCAACCGCCGTATATCCCTCAACAGCACCATGGCCCAGGGGCAGAAACAGCTGCGGGTGGTCAAATGGAGCGGCCTGGTAGCGGACGCGTTCGTCCGTCAGATGGCGGAGGAACTCAACGACGTAACCAATCTTGCCAGGATCACTCTGCAGTTCCGGAATCTCACTGATATCCGGGTGCAGATCGTGCTGGTTTGTGTGCGGGAAATTACCGCCTCGTGTATAGAACTCCAGCACTTCTTCGAGGGACTTCATGCTACCGTTGTGCATGTAAGGCCCGGTCAATTCGATGTTTCTCAGAGTGGGAGTCTTGAATGCCCCCATCACAGAGATTCTTGCATCCGCAGGTACAGAAACATGGGGATCCGGATTGTCACCCAGCTGCTCTTGCCGCGTATAGGAGAGCGGACCCAGCTTTGGATGCGACGCACCGACTCCGATATCTTCCCTCGTAGGCCGGACTCCAATGTTGTAGAAGCCGCTGTCGTAGAATGTAGCCCCGGTGTCCACCGCCAGCATCTGCTCGATCAGACTTTCCGAATGGACAGGATCCGGGATTGCTCGAACTGTACTGACCGTTGCACCGGCGAATTCCGGACCATGATGGCAATTAATGCAGCGACCTTCTGCATTGAAGATTCGCAGACCCTCGAGGGCCGCCGGTGACATAGCTCGGGTATCACCGCGAGCGTATCTGTCGTAGGCAGAATCATCAGAGACAAGTGTGGCTTCGTAGAGCATGACGGAGAGGCCCCAGAACAACGAGAAGTTCATCTCCATCTGGGTATAGCCGTCATCTGTATAGTCGGAACTGTTCCACCATTCCGGGCGAAACGCTTTGCGAATCAGCGTCATGTACCCTGCGGTGTCGGCCTTCAGCCCGTAGCCACCGAGATTCATGTAACTTCCCAGTACGCTGTCTGTTGGAGAAACTCGCTGCATCGCCAGCGGACGCAGAGCAAACAGCTTGCGACCAACGTCCGGGAACAGCCGACCCGCAGCGGACAATTCCACGGAACTTATCACGGGCCCAACCGCCTGTGACGCAAGTGAAGCGTTATTCAGCAGAATGGAAACAGGTTTCATTTTCCCTGCTGCCGTGCTGCGGTATACCTTTGCCCCAGGATCCAGATCACCGAATGGATTCACACCGTTGAAATAGTGGTTTGCTCGGCCATCCCAGAATGTACGATCGTGGAAGACGGCATTGATGATGCTTGGAGAATTTCGGCTGGTCACCTGACGAATTGCTGCTCCATTCTTGCTGAAAATGCTTTCCGCGACGGGATTCGAAGACTCAACAGCACAGCAGCCCGACAGTCCCACGAATTGTCGACTGGTTACCCCTGCGGATCCGCCAACCTGTTTCTTTGATTCCAGCACGGGGTTACCGGCTGGTGCAGCACCTGGCTCATCGGCCCTCAGCAGTGGGTTCTGCGGGCGAAAGAACGGAAAATCTTCCGGCCGCAGCAGTTTGTTGACTCCCACAAATTCGGCCCCTGCTTCTGCAGCATCTGAAGCACTTCCCTCAACCTGAGGGCCAAATGCGCCTCCCGGGGCTCCCGGATGCAGCGCGTTGCGGTGTCGCGTGTCTGCCCCTGCATTCCAGTGGCAAGTCGCACAGGCAGTGCGGTTGTCGCTCCCAACCTGCATATCCCAGAACAGTGCTTTGCCCAGCACGACTGCGGCCTCACGGTCAACCACAAAGTCAGCAAGGTTGCTCGGCAGCGGGACTTCCACTGTGTCCAGAGACCCCGGTCCTGTGTAATCCGGAGCGATCACCTGAACATTGGTTATCAGGGCACCGTCCGGCATCCGTCCACTGGCAGATGTGAAGCGAACAGCGCTCATGCTGCCGCGAGCCACAAAAGTCATGGCGTATTCCTGCCACATCGGACTCTCTGTGGACCATCCCGGAGGGCAGGTCATGGTGATGTTGCGCGACTCTGCACCAAACCGAACTGTCATCAGCCGCGGCACATTCTTCAGTGTCCGCCAGTTTCCTGTTGCATGAAACCTGACCGTATAGGTCGCACCAGGAATCGTATCAATTGCCTGATACAACGAACCGCTGCGGTTGCCGTTCAGGTCAATGACGCCGGCATCAGCAACTGGCGTGGCATACTGCCCTACGTGCAGTCCAACGTTACCCAGTTCAACTCGCCATGGACCAATACTGCCGCTGGCTGGGACAACATACTCACCGGCCTCCTTACCGGATGCCTGAAAGGTGCCGTCCTGAATTCCGGTTGCGGTCGTTTGTTGCGCAAGCCCCTGCGAACTGGCCGCAACCAGACTTCCCGCACACGCCAGCGCGGCGATGACGCGCTGCAGTTTCCTTAACGTGAATGTTCCTGAAAGAACCATGACTATCGAGCCTTTCTGATGACTTCCGCGAAGATCGCTCCTACACAGAACGAGGCCGTTTGCTGGAAGTAATTGCCTTTGTCCCGCGATCAACTCAGCTGCCAGGGGCTCGGCAGCCGGGGTACCGGGAGGGATTTCTGAAAGGTGCAGTACGCACAAGGCGTGCCAGTTTGCCCGCGAGGGTCATGGAGCGGTTCAACGGAGGCTGACTGCTCAGCCGACAGAGCGTTCTGTTAAGGTGTTAAGAGCCGTATACCTGGTACGGCTCTTACATTCGGTCACCATGAAGCGGTTTTTCCCGCAGAACAGCCTGCGCAATCACCCTGATCGATATTGTTCAAAGGCGGCGGAAAACGTTGATTTACCGTCTCTTCACATATCCTGCTCAGGAGTCTTGACCTCCTTCTGTTGCCGTTCGTCACCAGCCCGCAACACAGGTTGCAAAAGAGCAACATCTGCGTAGCGCACCGGCATCAAGTGGTGTGGCAACAAATCGACAACGGTGTCGCTGCAGCCGTGGTGAAAACGAACCTGCTCTGTGCCTGAATCGAGTTCGCTGCGGGGTGGGTGGCCGCATCCACCGTAAAAAACTGCCGCCGTCAGCACCCAGCGACCGTCTCCTTCCCGACCCCGTCGCTGCCCGGCTCCGCAGTGGCATTAACAACTGTTCACTGCACACGGAAAAGCGGGTGCCGGCTGACGCGTGGAACTCCCTCTGCAATTTCGCTTCCCGGCGCGAACTTCTCGCGCCTGCACTTCCCGCCGCTTCCCACGCCAGCATAAGTCCAAAAGGTTCTTCAGATCTTCCTGGCTGCCACACTCAACCGGCATTGAACAGGAACCGCAACCAGACAGTCGGAGTCTGCCCTTATTGTTGCGTGTCCTGCCATAGGATATTCATCGCCATCGGTTGCCTGCCCAACAGAACTGCTGGCCTGCGTCGATGAGTGTGTGACTTCAGCACAGAGCGTTCTTCTCTGCTGGCAGCACAAAAAAACCCCGGTGGAACACCACCGGGGCTGGGTCAGGTCTGCTTCCAGTTCACCGATCACGGGCCAACCTGGTAGCACATCAGGCGGTCCTGTTCGCGCAGGTAAAGTCGACCGTTGACCACCACAGGGTGCGCCCACGTCTTTCCTTCCTGATAATCCGGAGCAAACGTACCTTTCAGCTCGTACCCGTCCGGCGTTGCCCTGATCAGGGCAACAACTCCATCCTGATATCGGAAAATCAGATGGCCGTCGATATACAGCACTGCTGCCGAGCCATTGCCCGGGCCCCGTAGTTTTCCACCCCAGACAATTTCCCCGTCAGACATTCTGATACAGGTCGGATATCCCTGATTCTGCTGGTGCCCAGCGTAAACATGGCCGTCCAGCAGCACCATACCACCATGGTGATTATTGAAAACCTCGCCCTCAAGGAAGTACTTCTCCACGACCTCAACACCACTGCCGGCCTTTTTCAGCTCCACGAGTGCGGCACCCGTCTTGTAACTGGTTGACGCAAAGACAAAGTTCCCGTCAACCAGTGGGGTGGGGATATTTGCTACCGAATTGGCCACGCGATTGTACGTCCACAGTTGTTTGCCGGTCGCAGCATCAATGCCCAGAAGACCACGACCAACCAGTTGAACGTACTGCGGGATTCCCAGAGCTTCGGACGTAATGATGGATGAATAGCCTGCTCCATCCTTGCCGGCACTTCCTTCAAATGATGCTGCGCAGGCCCAGATTTCCCTGCCGGTCATCCGATCAAGGCAGACAACCATCGCGTCCGCACCACCGGGCGTGCACAACACACGGTCCCCATCCACCAGCGGTGATTCGGAGTATCCCCAGCCGGACATCATTTTGCCCCCCCAGTCGCTGAACGCTCTCCGCCAGACCTGCGTGCCATCCGCCGACTTCAGACACGCGATCGCGCCGTCTGATGTCACCACGTACAGCAGGTCTCCGACAATTGTCGGGGTACAACGAGCGCCTTCATAGCTGTGCTGGGGAGCTGCATCGGTAAGTGACTGCTTCCAGAGAATGCTGCCGTCTTCCGCGCTGGCTGCGATCACCGCCTGCCCATCGTCGAAATTTCCGACCGTAAACAGTCGACCTTCAGCAACCGAAACGCTCGCGTAACCCGCACCAAATCCCTGTACGGTCCAGTGATGAGCCGGTGCTGATTTCTCCCAGTCGTGTGAAGCCAGTTTTTCGTCACTGCGGGCATCACGCTGGGGACCACGCCACTGCGGCCAGTCACCTGCCGATAACAGGCCGGTTGATGTCACAAGAATTGTCAGCAGTGTCAGAACAGGTCGCATCATCATTTGCTTTCATTAGAGAAGAAACGGCAGCAGACTCGCAGTATCTGCAGACTCAGACATCCCGTTGGTCCCCAGTCGAGCCACCGAGCTGTTACCATACAAATTCCTTACTCAATCGCAAAGACGGATGATCCTGGCTGCCCCGATTGCAGCACTTCACCCGCACCGCTGACCGCCCTATGATCCTGCACGACGGCCACTTGTTCCAGCAGGCTGCTCGCCAGCATTCCTGCCGGCGATCCAAACGCTTCGTCTCTTCAGAATTGAGTCTTCGTCATGCAACAGGTCCTCGACTTTCTCCGGAATCGCCAGCAGACATCTGTGGACGAACTTTGTGAATTCCTGCGGATACCGTCCATCAGCGCGGACTCCGCGTACAGCGACAGCATGCAGAGTTGTGCTGCCTGGGTTCGCAACTCAATGGAAGCCGCAGGCCTGAGGGCAACGATTTACCCGACAGACGGACACCCAATTGTCTACGGCGAGCTGCTGCGGGACCCATCGCTGCCCACAGTGCTGATTTACGGACATTACGATGTGCAGCCGCCGGATCCTCTTGAGCTGTGGACAACCCCCGCGTTTGAACCGACAGAGCGAGACGGCAGGCTCTATGCCCGGGGTGCCACTGACGATAAAGGCCAGCTGTTCACTCACCTCAAGTCCATCGAAGCATGGACGCAGACACATGGCGAACTTCCCGTAAACATCAAGTTTCTGATTGAAGGTGAGGAAGAATGCGGCGGTATTCACCTGGATGCCTTCCTCGAACAGCATCAGGAGATGCTGCGCGCCGACGTCGCAGTCGTCAGCGATACCAGTCAGTACGGCGATGGAATTCCGGCAATTACCTGTGGGCTGCGTGGAATTGTGGCTGCCGAAGTTCGACTTCGGGGTCCCGATCACGATCTGCACAGCGGGATTTATGGTGGCAGCATTGCCAATCCCCTGAACGCACTCACCGCCATGTGTGGCGCACTTATTGACAGCGCAGGACGGATTCAGATTCCTGGATTCTACGAAGACGTCATTGATCTCACCGATGAAGAACGTCAGGGCTACTCTGAGCTTCCGTTCTCTGTCGAAGGATTTCTGGCTGACACCGGCAGTGCCGACATTTTCGGGGAAGAGGGCTGGAGCACTCTGGAACGACGCACAGCCCGGCCAACCTGCGACATCAATGGGATTTCCGGCGGCTATGCCGGCGAAGGCCCCAAAACCATCGTTCCCTCGCGAGCCATGGCCAAGATCACCTGCCGACTCGTGCCGGATATGAAACCGGAAAAGATCCTCGACAGTCTCGAAGAGTTCCTTCGCTCCAGGTGCCCGGCCGGGATTCAGTTTGAGTTCCATCGCTATCACGGATGTGAGGCCTTTGTGTTTGACCCTACCAGCGAATGGCTGAATGCTGCACGGCGAGCCGTTGCTGCTGCATTTGGACAGGAGCCGGTTCTGTTTCGTGAGGGTGGTTCCATTCCGGTTGTGCTCAGCTTCAAACAGATCCTTGGAGTCGATACGCTGCTGCTCGGCTGGGGTCGGAATTCCGACAACCTGCACAGTCCAAATGAACATATTCATCTGCAGGACTTCCATCGAGGAACTCTTGCCAGTGCCTGCCTCTGGCAGGAACTCGCCAGCGTTTCACTCGCCGACTGACCTTCGTTTGCGGCGTGTCGCAGGGGGCCCTTCAGAATCACGCTGAAGGATTGCTGCTCAGCGGTCGATCCTGTTCTTCAGCAAACGATCTTCGGCACGTCGTCGGGCTGCAATCTCCGTTCTTCGCCTCCGCCATGCCGGTGCCTGACCACCGCACGATTTCTGTCTGACCCCAAACCCTGTTTTGTTCCGGGAGCACGACCTGTCTCCCGGCATGCGATCCCTGAGGAGCCTGACCCATGCTGGACCTGCAGTTTATCTGCGATCATCGCGACGAAGTGGCTGAGAACTGTCGCCTCCGCGGTGTTACTGCCGATATCGATGCCGTTGTTCAGCTTCGCGATGAACGCAACGCCCTGATCGCCAGCACAGACGAACTTCGCCGCCTGCAGAAGGAGGTTTCTGCCGGAATCCCCAAAGCGTCAGCAGATGAACGGCCGGCGCTCATCGAACAGGGAAGGCAACTCCGAGCCGATGTTTCTGCCGCAGATGAACAACTGCGGCAGATTGAAAGCAGGCTTCGTGATGAACAGTCGCGTATTCCGAATATGACGCACCCCGATGTTCCGGTCGGCGGCGAGGACGATGCGGCAGAAATCCGTACGTGGGGAGAAAAGCCCGCGTTCAGCTTTCAACCACGCGATCATGTGGATCTCGCTGCACACCTGGATCTGATTGATTTCGAAGCCGGAGCCCGTGTGACAGGATCGGGATTCTACTTCCTCAAGAACGATGCCGTGCTCCTCGAAATGGCCCTCGTGCAGTTCGCACTGACAAAGCTGAGGGCGGAAGGCTTTACTCTGTTCACGACTCCAGACCTTGCTCGTGACTCCGTCCTCGAAGGGATTGGATTCAGCCCCCGCGGCAATGAAACCCAGATCTACTCGATTGCTGATACGGATCTCAGTCTCGTCGCGACCGCGGAAATCACGCTCGGCGGCATCCAGAAGGACCAGATTCTTGACGAAGCAGATCTGCCCTTGCGATATGCCGGCCTGTCACACTGCTTTCGCACCGAAGCCGGAGCTGCCGGGCGAGCCACCCGCGGAATCTACCGCGTGCACCAGTTCACCAAGGTGGAAATGTTTGCCTACACCGGACCTGATCCGGAACTGTCCAACGCGGTCCACGCAGACATCCTGAGAATCGAAGAAGAGATCTTTCAGGCGCTGCGGATTCCCTACCGTGTGATCGACACGGCGACGGGCGATCTGGGCGGACCCGCCTACCGTAAATTCGACATAGAAGCATGGATGCCTGGCCGCGGAGATGGTGGCGAATACGGAGAAGTCACCAGTGCATCAAACTGCACTGACTATCAGGCCCGCCGGCTGAATATCCGCTGTCGAAATCCTGAGCGGAAGGGCACTCAGTTTGCCCATACCCTCAATGGAACCGCCATCTCCTGCGCTCGTGCCCTCGTCGCCCTGCTGGAAAACAATCAGCAGGAAGACGGAAGTGTTGTCGTTCCGGAAGTCCTGCGCCCGTGGGTGGGTCGCGACGTCCTGACCGCCGACTGACTTAACCACAGCCAGAACGGCCTGCCGCTGCCCGGCTCTGCGCCTGGGTCACGCCCGGAGGACGCGGCGATCTCCGGAATCGGCCGATTCTGCCGAACCGGAAGAGCTTGCGCAGTTTCTGCCGCTTTCCTCCTTTTTCTGACCCCAACGCGAGGTGTGCGGATCTGACGGATTCTGCGGGAAGTGCCCTTTTGAGTTGGCATCTGCGGTGCCCGATGCGAACCATGTCAACGTTACCGCTGCTCGGTTCATGGACGAGCTGATGACAGCTGGTTTGAAACACTGGACTCCGAAGTCACCACCTGCCCCCCCCGGCAGACCCGCCTGGTGCAGCTGCGGAGACATCCTTCAAATCAGTAGCTCTGCACCATGAAAACCTGTCTGATCGTATTTCTGTCCGCGATGTCGCTGACTGCGTATTTCGTTCCCACCGCGGGTGCCGAACCGCCTGCAGGCGAAACTGCTCTGTCCGAGCAGGAAGTGCGGGCCCGAAAACTGGCTGTCACTCTGAACTACTGCCACGCCGCGCTGCATCGCATTCGCCGCGCTGAATCGATGCAGACCGTTCGTGAAGAGCAGCAGCGGATTCTGAATAACATTGATCTGAATCAGATCAATGATCCCGAAGTGATCGCCCTCTATCGATCCATCCTCGATGAAATCGGGACGCTCAACATTTCCAGTCGTGAGCAGGCCGTGATCAGCGAGAGCTTTGATCGCGATGTGCAGCGCAAGATGGGTACGGACCTGTTTGTCATGGGAGCACAGGCTGCCACCGGACAACTTGGTTCCCTCATCCAGACAGGTGCGGCCAGCTGGTGGGATTACCGCAATACCCAGGCCCGTGCCGACAAGGCTCGCTGGGACGTACAGCGGAGTCAGCTCCAATCGGTTTACACACGATCCTCCACATTTCTTGACAGCTTCTGGAAGCTGAGCCGCGACAACCAGATCCCCGATCGCTGGCTGCTCAGACCACAGAACCTGGACAAGCTGGAGGAAAACCTTGCGATTGAGGATCCGGAGGAACGGCTGCGAGCGCTGCGACGCCAGGAACGCTTCATGCAGTGCTATCCACCGTACTGGTACTACGTGGCCAGAACGCAGCAGCGAATGGGAAATACCGCCGCTGCCGAAGAGACTTTTCGCAAGCTGGTTGAGATTGGTCGCGGCCATTTTCGCCAGGATGATATGCTCGCCGGTAGCCTCGCCAACCTTGCTCTGATGG
>JALRDR010000948.1 GCA_023262145.1 Planctomycetaceae bacterium
GAATGGTCACGTGGCCCTGTTGACCGTCTGGTCTGGCGGGAACTTCAACGTGCCGGACTGGAACCTGTCCCGGATGCTGCACCGGATCAGCTGATTCGCAGACTCAGCATGCTGCTGCTGGGACTGCCGCCCACAGAGGAACAGCTGCAGCAGTATCGCAGCCAGCCCGACGTGCACACACTGGAGCAGCTGGTGGATCAGATGCTGGCGGCACCGGCATTCGGTCAGCGCTGGGGCAGGCACTGGATGGACCTCGCACGCTACGCCGATTCCAATGGACTGGATGAAAACTTTCTGTTCCGAGAAGCCTGGCGTTATCGCAACTGGATCATTGATGCCATCAACGCAGATCTTCCGTTCGACCAGTTTCTCACGCAGCAACTGGCAGGAGACCAGCTGCCGTGGGATACGATCAGGCAGCGGGATCAGCAGCGCATCGCTACGGGTTTTCTGGTAATTGGCCCCAAGGTACTTCTGGGCGTCGCAGCCGACAAGCAGAAGATGGACGTCGCCGATGAGCAGATCTCCACAATTGGTCGCGTCTTTCTGGCGCAGACCGTCGGCTGTGCTCGCTGCCATGACCACAAGTTCGATCCGATCCCCACTGCCGACTATTACTCGCTGGCCGGGATACTGTCGTCTTCCCAGGTGATGGAACAGCGGTATATGCTCGGACAGCAGCGTGTCATGGAACAGCTCATCGGACTTGGTGAGGAAGGCGACAGTCTGGATGATGCTTACGAAGCCTATTGGCGTAATCGCAGCAATCTGACAGAACGCCGTGATGCAGCGAAGAAGACGCTCGAAATTCTGCAGGCTGGTGATGCTGCAGCGATTGCAGCTCGACTGCTGGACGAGTCCGACACATTTGCCGAAGCGGCGCGCGACCCACAACAGGATTCAGCAGCCCGACAGTCCGCTCAGCAGACACTGGTCGCAGAGCTGACTCAACAGATTGATCAGCCACCGGCAATTCCGCCCCGTGCAATGGTCGTGCTGGATCAGGAACAACCGACTGACGAAACGATTCGCATTGCCGGCGTCCATACGGATCACGGCGACCGCGTACCACGCGGATTTCTGCAGGTGCTGCAGGACCAGCCACCGCAATTGCCTTCAGATCAGAGCGGACGTCTGCAGCTTGCAGAATGGCTCACCGCCCCGGAATCTCGTGCCGCGATGCTCACAGCCAGAGTCCAGGCCAATCGCATCTGGCATCACCTGCTGGGGCGAGGAATTGTGCGCACAGTGGACAATTTTGGCAGAACCGGTGAGCCGCCCTCGCATCCTCTGCTGCTGGACTATCTGGCCGGTCGACTGCTGCAGAACAACTGGTCTTTGAAAGCAACCATCCGCGAAATTGTACTCAGTCGCACCTTTGCACTGAGCAGTCTGGATCATCCTGCAGCAGCAGAACAGGATCCGGAGAACCGTCTGCTCTGGAGAGCCCATCGTCGACGAATTGATCCGGAGTCTCTGCGGGATGCACTTCTGCATGCGGCCGGCGTTCTTGAACACAAGCCCATGGACTCCACAGTTGATTACCTCGGCGATCAGGCAACAGCTGTTGGTGCGAATGAAAATCGCCGACGGACTGACTTTCTCTGCAGAACAGTCTATCTTCCGGTCATTCGCAATGATCTGCCTGAGATTCTCGACGCGTTCAATTTCGCGGACCCCCATTTGACCACTGGTGCTCGCCCGCAGACGACAGTTCCCTCTCAGGCACTGTTCATGATGAACTCACCGATGGTCATGGAGATGGCAGAGAAAACCGCAGCACGTGTCATTCAGCAGTCGCCTGATGCCACCGCTGCAGACCAGCTGCGGACGCTCTATCGATTACTGCACAGTACTGAAATTGAAGCCGCAGAGCTCGAGCTTCTCACTCAGTTTCTGACGTTGGAGTCGGTCTCGGCAGCAGATGCACCGCTACAGCGGCAGCAGCAACTGACTCAGATCTGCCATGCCCTGTTTTGCTCTTCGCGTTTCCAGTATCTCGACTGAATGCAGCTGTCCCTGACCTGTACCGGAAAGCTTCTCATGAGTGCCTGTCATCAGTTTCTGAACGGTCTGACTCGCCGATCATGGCTGCAGCAGACAGGCTGTGGATTTGGAGGGATCAGTCTGGCAGCACTTGCTTCAGAACAGGCGGCCGCCGAACAGATTCCCGCAGCTCTCTCCCATTTTCCGGCACAGGCAAAACGAATCATCTTCCTGTTCATGTGGGGTGGAGCCTGCCATGTGGATCTGTTTGATCCCAAACCGGAACTGAACCGGTTCGCCGGGCAGTCCATCCCGCCGTCGCTCTGGAAAAACGGCTCACCGCCCGGGGGAACGTTGCTGGCATCCCCATTTCGTTACCAGCAGCACGGTCTGAGTGGTCTCCCGATCAGCGAACTGATGCCCCGGCTGGCAGAGCATGCTGATCGACTGAGTATTGTGCGATCCGTCCACACAGTCGGTTCCGCTCACGGGGAAGCTCTGCTTAATCTGCACACAGGACACTCCAATCTTGTCCGGCCCAGTGTTGGAGCCTGGGTCAGCTACGGACTGGGCAGTGAAAGTCAGAATCTGCCGGCTTTCGTCACCATCTCACCGCCGCGCGGCCATGGTGGCGTTCAGAATTACGGATCTGCCTTCCTGCCGGCAAGGCATCAGGCAACCTCCATCGGTTCCGCGGAAACGCCGGTCAGTAAAGCCACCATTTCGCACATCACGAATGATCGAGTCGATCTCGCGACACAGCAGCGTCAGCTGGAGCTTGTTCGCCGCATGGGAGATCTGCATCTGCAGAAAGTGGGACAGGATCCAGGAATTGCCGGGCTGATTTCCAGCTATGAACTGGCCTTCCGCATGCAGTCAGAAGTCCCCGCAGTCCTTGGGCTCGAGGATGAAACAAAGGAAACACTCGAACTTTATGGAATTGATCAGGAACCCACAGACAACTTTGGTCGGCAGTGTCTGCTGGCTCGCAAACTGGCGGAACGCGGAGTGCGTTACCTTCAGGTTTCCACCGATTACACATGGGACCATCACACAAAGAACGATGAGGGAATGAGACGGGAATGCGATCGTGTCGACCGACCAATTGCCGGCCTGCTGACCGACCTTGACCGTCGCGGACTGCTTGACGACACGCTGGTCGTCTGGGGATCTGAATTCGGGCGAACTCCCACCGCCGAAAACGGAGATGGAAGAAATCATCATCCGCAGGCATTCAGTATCTGGATGGCTGGTGGCGGAGTCAAAGGCGGAATGGCATGGGGCAGCACCGACGACTTCGGCTTTCATCCCGCTGAATCGCCCATGCACATGCATGACATGCACGCCACTCTGCTGTATGCACTGGGTATTGACCACGAGAGGCTGACCTACCGCCATGCCGGTCGCAACTTTCGCCTGACCGATGTTTACGGAACAGCGATGTCTGAGATCTTTCAGAGCCGCAGTTCCTGAAACATGCCGTTTCTGATCACCGTCGTCTCCACTGCTTCTTCGGAACGCCTCGATGAGAATCCGCACTCCTGTCACACTGCTCTGCCTCCTTGTCTGCAACGCAGTCCTGCACGCTGAACTGCAGCCGGCACGCCCCAACATTCTGTTCATCGCCGTTGATGACCTGAATCACTGGATCGGGCATCTGGGACGTAATCCTCAGACGTTAACACCGGCCATCGATCGTCTGGCCCGAATGGGGGTCACCTTCAGTAACGCTCATTGCGCCGCTCCGCTTTGCGCACCCTCCCGCGCAGCTCTGTTGTCCGGACTGCGGCCAGGCACAAGCGGTATCTATTTCAATGATTCCCCATGGGCCACAACCGTGACCGCCGAACAGTCGCTGGTGACGCGATTCAGAGCTGCCGGCTATGAAACACTCGGCATGGGCAAACTCTGGCATGGAGGACTGGGTTACCCGGAACAATGGACAGATCGAGGCAGGGAAGACAATACCGGAAATGGCAAGTCCGAACTGACCGATCGCAGCGTCGGCGGAATCCGATTCGGAATCCTTCATGGCGACGATGAGTCAGTTGCCGATACGGCAATCGCCGACTACGGAATTCGGCAGCTGAAAAGCAGTCATGAAGGGCCCTTCTTTCTGACGCTCGGGTTCCGCAAACCGCACATGCCATGGAATGTACCGCAGAAGTACTTTGACATGCATCCGCTCGATCAGATTCAGCTGCCGCCGGTGCAGGAAGATGATCTGAATGACATTCCTCCGGCCGGCCTGAGAATGGCGAAACCTGAGGGCGATCATGCGACGATGCTGGAATCCGGTCGCTGGAAGGAAGCAGTTCAGGCCTATCTTGCCACCGTCAGCTATGTGGACGGACAGATTGGTCGAGTCCTTGATGCACTGGAGCAATCCGAGTACGCCGGCAATACCATCATCTGCCTCTGGGGGGATCACGGCTGGCATCTGGGAGAAAAGCAGCACTGGCGCAAGTTCGCTCTTTGGGAAGAAGCCACACGCGCTCCACTGATCTGGGTGGTTCCCGGAATGACGCAGCCGGGTACCGTCTGCAGTCAGCCGGTGGACTTCATGTCCATCTATCCCACTCTCTGCGGACTCGCTCAGATTCCGCTCCCGGGACACGTTGAAGGGGTCAGCATTCAGCAGTTACTGCAGCAGCCGGAAACCGAGTGGAAACAACCGGCAATTACGACATTTGGCCGGAACAATCACTCTGTGCGTGATTCTCGCTGGCGTTATATTCACTACGCCGATGGCAGTGAAGAACTCTACGATCATGAGTCAGATCCATACGAATGGACGAACCTGGCTCAACACTCTGAGCACGCTCCGACCATCAGCAGACTGGCCTCCTTCCTTCCCCGCACAAACAATCCGGAAGCCGAACCTGCTCCCCAGCCGGACAAAGCTCCTGCCGGCAATAACAGGAAGAAAGCTCCGGCCCGCAGGGCACGCAACGCGGCTGTAATCAGCGCAGCAACAACCGTCGTTCCCACGTCCGTCGCCGCACCTGAAAGCACTCCCGCAGAACGCCCCAACATCGTCTGGCTGATCGTGGAAGACATGTCTGCCGACTTTTCCTGCTATGGTCAGAACGACATTCATACACCAAACGTGGATGCACTGGCGGCCTCCGGAACTCGCTTCAGTCGAGCCTTTGTCACTGCGCCAATCTGCAGTATCTGTCGTTCCGCGCTGATCACAGGTCGCTATCAGACCAGCATTGGAGCTGAACAGCACCGCTCCAGCGTGCCCGGCCACGAAATCACATTGCCGGCGCCCATACGACCCGTTGCAGGTCTGTTTCGGGAATCCGGCTATCACACCAGCAACCTGACGGTCAACGAATTCCTGCGATCCGATGCAGAAGCCAAAGAAAAACCAGCCGTCCGGATTGCCAAGACAGATTACAACTTTGTCTGGGATCAGGACCGGAACTATGACCGTACACACTGGTCGGCTCGCAACGACGGACAGCCATTCTTCGCACAGGTCCAGCTTCAGGGTGGCAAGCTGCGTGGCAAGGGAAACGCAGATGCGTGGCCGCGACGTGCCACTGCAACGCTCGGCAGCCTGACGCCGCGGAACAAGGTAACGCTGCCTCCGTGGCTCCCGGACACTCCGGTGATGCGTGAGGACTGGGCTCAGTATCTTGATGCTGTTCGCTGGACTGATCGCGAAGTCGGTCAGATTGTGGAACGACTGCAGCAGGCCGGCGAACTGGAACGGACTGTCATCTTCTTCCTGACCGATCACGGAATCAGCCACGTACGCTGCAAGCAGTTTCTGTACGACGGCGGCACACATGTCCCGCTCATCGTCTCAGGTCCCGGCGTCAGCCGTGACACAACTCGTGACGATGTTGTTGAGCACATCGATCTGACTGCCACGTCACTGCGACTCGCCGGTATCCCGAAACCGGAATGGATGCACAGCCGCGATCTGTTCAGCAGCGATGGTACTGATCGTGAATTCGTCTTTGCCGCCCGCGACCGCGCTGATGAGACTGTGGATCTGATCCGCAGCGTTCGCTCTGAACGTTTCAAATACATCTGGAACGGCTTCCCGTCACGCCCCTGGCTGCAGCCAAACCGTTACAAGGATGACAAGCCGATTCTGCAGGAAATGCGACGTCTGGCAGAAGCCGGACAACTTACCCCGGAGCAGGCACTGATCATGGCTGAATCTCGGCCACAGGAGGAACTCTACGATCTGCATAACGACCCCTGGGAATTCCGCAATCTTGCGGATGACCCACAATGGGCCACTCAGTTGCGGACCATGCGGGCTGCTCTCAGACAATGGCAGATGCAGACTGCTGACCCCTGCCAGCCGGAACCACTGGAGATCTATCTGATCGAAGCGGGAGTCACTGACAAGTTTCGAGGCAAACAGACTGAGAATTCGGTGTATCTCAGAAACGTGGAGCTGATGTCTCGCTGGCTGACTGAGAAACCACCGCTGCCTGGTCCGCCCGGGGACTGAACTCTCCCGGATGACAACGGCACCCTTCCGCAAGCCGCTTTGCTGCCTCGGATGCCACAAATGTCGCCTGCCTGCGTTCGCTCAGATTAGTGGCCGCCGGTCATCTCAATGATCGCCGTCCACATCAACGGTTTGGAAACACGCGTCCATCGCCATCATTTCGCAAGCCGCGTTAATAGCTGGTGGGGGTGCAACAAAACAATCGATATCTCTATCAACGGCCCTTGACTTCATCTTCTTTTTCATGAC
>JALRDR010001013.1 GCA_023262145.1 Planctomycetaceae bacterium
GCGGCGCGCGCTCGCCGAGGGGATGCGCACGCCCGCGCCGGTCACCGGAGGCCAGCTCGTCGCCGCCGGGACAGTTCCGGCGTGTCGCTCAGGAAGATATGCGTCTGGCCAATACGAAACCCCGAGTCGCCGACTTTGAGCTCCAGTCGATTCACCGAAAGATTTCCGAGGTGCAGAGGGTTTCTGCCTTCCGGCAGCCGCTGAATGAGCACACTCACATCGTTGGGAGTCGCTGCAGCATGGCGGCGGGAGACTAACGGATCCCACGGGATCTGCAGGTGCGCCGTATTTGACCGACCGATCAACAGCGGAGTGCTCCCCGTCACAGGGACGGAAGAGCTGTGAGTACCACAGCTTGAAACGGCGTGAATCCAGATCCGTATATCAGCTTCAGCAGGTGCCATAGTTCACGAACATCGGAGATGAAGAATTACCCGGGAAATACCCGGCCACGTGGTATTAGTACCAGAATCTTTCGCGGAGAAGATGCTGAGTGCAGGATCTTTCGATTCGTATTCATATCTGCCAAAGGCGATGCACAGCAGAATGGACTACTCTGTCGCATCAAACATGTTCAGCAGGGCGGTGGAAGTCTGCAACGCAGCTCGTTTGCAGAACTCCATCCTGAACGCATCTGCGGAAGGCAGACAGTAGTCCCCATCTGATGGCCATCTGTCGCCGATCACGGGTGGACGCGAAAATCCTTTGGCTCGCTCGAGATACTCGGTGTAAGTGCGAATAAAGCCACTCCGCAGTGAAGTGATCAGCTGCATCGCTTCAGGTGCCGACAGCTGTCTGCGGGGGTACGTCCATGTGGTGGCCCCCATGATATCGCCAATCCTCCAGTCGGACTTCGGCGAATCGGGATGACGATTATGACACGTTACGCAGGCATCAACAGAGGCGAAGTCAGGGTACATTGCCGTGAACTGACCTGTGGATTCATCTGCGAACATGACGGCTTCGTGTGTCTCCATAATCTGCCGAAACGCAGGCAACTGTGAGTCCGAGAAGAGATTGCTGCTGGCAATTGGAAAAGCACTCCCGAGGAACAGCCCCAGGTCCGGTGTGAGCTCACGGACTGTGGTTGCGGTGGCCCTGAGGAATAGTGCTGGCAATGGTCCGGCTTCGATACCCTCATCCTGCCAGTGCTCTGAGAACTGCAGCCCCACCGCCTTTCCGGCTCCCACAATCTCCGAGGTGTACAGCGATCGGGCAATGTCGTTCTCTGCAGCAAGGATCGCCACAATCTTCGACACGGGAATTGTTGCCTCCTGCTGCCTCCCATCCACGTCGCTCTCCGGAAGCTCCGGGGGAGCTGACGCAAACAGGAATACCAGCAGCGCTGTACCTCCGAACAGAAGCGTTATCATTCGTTCTGCGGCACTCATTCCCTCACTCCATTTTCCATCGACGAATTGCTCCACGGAGATGGGCCGTCAGTCAGATACCGCAGCAGCACTTCGGCATCGATCATTTGATTATTATCAGTTGGTACTTCCCAGCCATGCCCTCCGTGATAAGGATGGCAGCGGAGACAGGAACTCCATTTCCCGCTGGCAATAAGAACATGATGTGGCTCCGTCAGGGGATCGTTTTTCAACCGGACATGCTGGTGGCAGGACCGGCAGAATGTCGGCTCCACGTTAACACGTCGACCAGTGTGTTCCTGATGACATGTGATGCACTGATCCACAGCCAGCGTACGCCGCAGATCAGCAAAACGGGGCTCAAGAAATCGATCCACCGGATGCTGATCGCGGGGGTTCTGATGACAGTTGGTGCAGGTCTGATTGTCAACCCTGGCGTGCACAAAATCCACAGGAGACGTTCGCAGACCCAACGCATAACGCACATTGCTTGTCAACTGCTGCCGCATCGTGCCCGGGGCGTACTTGTGACAATCACCGCAGGAGAATCCCGCGTGCCCGGGATTTGCCGGACCAGGCGCGTGCCAGGGCTGAGCGTTCTCGGTGAAGAACCAGAACAGCAGGAACACTGCACTGATGAGACCAAGCGAGTAGCCTATGCGGGCATGTGGCTTCACAATGAACTTTTCGTTACTTGTAAGCCATGGCTGTCACTCCGTGAGCAATCGCCATAGCAGAGACAATGAAGGAAAGCACGATATGCAGTGGCAACCAGACGGATTCAAAATTACGGCGGAAAGAATCGCTGCCCCGCAGCAGATCCGGAGGAAAGTACGCAATTACTGAATTCAGAAGAAAAAATGCGCTCAGTAACCGGGTCAGAGCAAATCCCGCGCGGTCGGCATGAAGTAAAAGCAGGATCGGAAGCAGAACTCCGATTCGCTGATGAAAACGTCTTGCCGCCGGGATGGCCATGCTTCTTCCCAGCCAGCGGAGCACTGGCAGATGCCATTGCCACAATAACGGCAGCAACACCACACAGCCCGTTACCAGCTGCAGTTCTCGGCCACGATCTGAGTCACCTGCTGGCATCAGGAACAGCCAGCAGCCTGTGGCAACAGTCAGCATTGCCGCAGCAAGCGGACCTGCCCAGCCCGGGCGGTCAGGAGAAAACTGCTGCTGCAACGACCGCTCTGCGGCTGCTGCAAAGTGCTCTGTCTGAATGCGGTCACTCGTCACTACAGCCAGCAGCAGCCCCTGACGCACCATGTCAATGTACGACTGA
>JALRDR010001109.1 GCA_023262145.1 Planctomycetaceae bacterium
CTCGTCAGCGGTAACCTGCTTTGTCAGTGCGGCAACCATCGCGGTCATCTCGTCAACCGATTTCTGCATTGCTGCAGACTCTTCAGTCCTGCCCTTCAACTCGGCCTCCCGGGCAGCCACCTGCCCCTTGAGAAGTTCGACAATCTGAGCAAGTTCCTTGTCTTCTGCTGTCAGGGCCAGTGCCTGCCCGGACTTTTCAGCAGCTGTCTTCAATTCAGGCACAGCATTCTGCAACGCCGTCATCCTCGCAACAACGACCTTCTGAGCCTCCTGCTGCGCGGTGAGCTTCTTCTGCGTTTCTGCCATCTGAACACGCCGATCAGACAGTTGCTTCTCAGCCAGCTGCATCGCTTTTACGTATTCTTCGTTTGTCTTCTGCTGAGCAGTAACTGCCGCAGCGGCATTCTGCTGGGCTGTCTCCGCTGTCCGGAGCTTTTCAGCCGCCGGGGGAACGAGTCCCTGAGCCTGATCGAGGCGAGCCTGCAGTGGTGGTGGGTTGGGACTCAAATGTCCGACAAGCTGTCCGTCTGCCGCCGCCCAAACACGGATTTCGCCCGTCCAGTCCCCACCAATCACACGGTCTGTTTCATCGCAATGGCTGGCCTGCAGTGCCAGATCCGCAAACGCATCGAATGCTCTCAGCTGGCCCCCGTTACCGTCCCAGATCTTCACAACCTTGTCACGACCGGAGGTAACGAGGCGTCCATCCCGCGTGTATTCGACAGCGAATGTTCCACCGCCGTGCGCGTTCCAGTTCTTGATCTGCCCACCGTTTTCCATTTCCCACAGGCGAACAGTCGTGTCTTCACTTGCTGACGCAAGAACATTGCTGTCGATTCGCCAGGAAACGGCATGCACCGCACCAGTATGACCATTCAATACCAGATACTCACGACCCGTCATGGCCTCCCAGACCAACAATCCCCCACTCCGGTCAGAACTGGCCAGCAGCACTCCGTCAGGACTGAATTGCACCGAATAAATCCAGTCGGTGTGCTTCTTGCTCTCGTAAAGCAACTCACCAGTGGCGGTACTGTACACTCGCAGCATCCGCAGCGGCCCACCGAGAGCAACCATGGAATGATCGGCACTGATATCTGCAGCAAGAACCTCATCCAGTTCCTCACCGATCGACATTACTCGCTCGCCGGTGCGAACGTCCCACACAACACAGAGACCATTGGCTCCACCACGACCGCCGCCCGCAAGCAGCAATCCACCGTTCCGGCTGAAGCGAAGCACACGTGCACGCCCTTCAGGAAACGCCAGCACACCAAGTGCTTCCATTGTTTCTGAGTGGTAGAGCACAACCTGCTTCTCACCAGCAACGGCGACCAGTTTTGACCACGGATTCGTGGCGATTGCTGAGATTGCTGTTGTCGTCGAAGTGTGCACCACTGGCTCAAGACCCAGCACATCGGGCAGCGGAGCAGGACCCTCAGGACGAGCCCCTGCAGAAATCTCCACACTCATGGAGATGTTGTTCTTCTTCTTGAGCGTCACACGACTGCTGGCTGTTTCCGGAGCCCCTGCGTCGATCCACTGCTTGAGCAGATCAACCTTCGCATCCGGAATCCGATCTGACTCCGGAGGCATGTACGGTTCGCTGGTGTGAGCAACCAGCATGTACAGATAGCTGTTCTCAGCATCGCCCGGCTCGATCGAGGCGCCCGAAGCACCGCCCTGCATCACGGTGGTATACGTGGAAAGATCGAGGTCGGAGCTCTTTTTGTTGGTGTTATGACAGGATTGACAGTGAGCGCGAAAAATCGGCTTGATGTGGTCGTCAAATGTCACCTTCTGTTGCGCTGAACAGGAAGATGAGGCAACTGCGAATGCCAGCAACAGGCCAGAAACAAATCCACAACGAATCATCACTGTCTCCAACATCTCACTCTGTGGGAAGCGTGGAGCGATCGTCAGGACACGACCGCAGATCTCACACAACTTCAGAAACCGCCGTTGCTCCGGCAGATAGAAATCCAGCATCTGCAGCATGCCCGATTTTTGGATTCCTGCCGGAAAACTTTCCCTGAATCCCAAAAACACCAGACCTTACCAAACCACCCAGACGCAATAGCCAGAATCCTGCGAACAACCGCTACACGTGCAGTAAGGTGCAGCGACCCAGCAACTGCGGTATCGTGAATCAATCCCGCAACCGGACCACACGCCATCGTATCAATGATTGAAAAGAAATTCGCGAGAATTGAGCAATGACCAGAAGATGTCTTCCAGTGCTTCCTGCTTGTTCTCTGATTCATCAACAATCGCCACCAGTGACCCAAGTTCATCCTCACGAGGAAGACGAGAAAAACAGCGTGTGAACAGTTCAGTAACAATGTCAGCAGGAGTCGAATTCTGCTGCAGCATCGCAGGAATCAGCCCCCCCTGTCTGATCTTGTTGTTGGAGGTATCTCCGTTGATCAGATGCAGCGCCTGAGAGAGATTTGGCTCCATTTTCACTTCGCAGGAACAGACGGTCTCGCGAGATGCACGACCGAACGTTGTCAGGAAGTAGGTCGCCGTATTTCCATCAGCAATCTGCACGGCTCTGGCACCCACCGGCAGTCCGGGAAATTTGTCCTGCGTGGAGGTCACCTGACTTACGCAATCAAGCAGAATCTCTGCCCTGATTCTCCGCAGTTCGGCGTGAGCAAAATTTGAATGATCGGAAGCATTCGATTCGTTGGTCTTTGTGGACAGCTGATAAGTCCGTGATGTGCAGATGTCACGAACCAGTTTGCGAAGATCGTACTTGTACTGGGAAAACCGACTGCCAAGTTCTGCAAGAAGTTCTGCATTGACCGGTGGATTACTGACACGAACGTCATCCACTTCATCAATAATTCCCTTGCCGAAGAAATGTGCCCAGACAATGTTCGCGAGGTTTGTCGCGAAGAACGGGTTTTCATCAGAGGCCAACCAACCCGCCAGGACTTCACGACGATCCCGGCCTGCCAGATCCGGCACGACACCCCCCAGGAACTTCGGCTGCATCACTCGATTGTCAACCAGATGGCGAACATCGCCGGATCCGGAGTTGAAGATAATCGTCTCGCGAGGATCTTCGCCCCGTTTACGACCGATCTGCGAAAAGAACGATGCAAATCCGTAGTAGTCATCCATCGTCCAGCGGTCGAACGGATGATTGTGACACTGGGCACACTGGATCCGCATCCCCATGAACACCTGAGCAATGTTTTCAGAAACCTTCAGTGTTTCTGTTTCTGTCTGGTAATAGTTCGTGGCCGGGTTGGTAAACGACCCGCCGCTTGCTCCCAGCAGTTCCTTAACCATCTGGTCCATCGGCGTATTGGAAGCCACTTTCTCCTTGAGCCAGTTGTAATAAGCCAGCATTGGCTTCTTTTCAACACGGTTCGCAATCGTGCGTACCTGCAGCAGTTCGGCCCATTTCATCACCCAGATATCCACGAACTCTTTTCGCTGCAGCAGTTCGTCAACCAGCTTTTCACGCTTCTGTGGGTCCGCGTCTGCAACAAACAGTTCGTACTCCCCGCGAGTCGGCATGGTCCCGGCAATATCGAGGCTGACACGACGCAGGAACTCTTCGTCTGTACAAACTTCTGATGGCAACATCCGCAGCTTGCGGAGCTTCGCATGCGCGAGTGTATCGATGTAGTTGAATTCCGGAGTCTGCGGATCTTCGTACTTGAGTCCTTTCGGCAACACAATGAAGTGCGTTCCGACTGTGTGTGTGTCGAATCGAGCCATGATAAATGCTTCGCCGCGGGCGTGAGCTGTCACAATCCCGTCCTGACTCATCTCAGCACTGTTTTCATTATTTGAGCTGAAATAGGCGAGGCTGGTCACATCTCGGTCAGTCCCGTCGGAATACTTTGCTCGCACGGTGATTCGCTGAGTACTGCCTTCACCGTCAAGCACTGCGCCCTTCGGATAAATCTCGACCGACTCAACTGTTGGCACTTCCCCCTGGTCATTGGGAGCACCGGATTTCAGCCAGCGAACGACGGTATCGTAGTACTCACTATCCGTTGCGAATCGTTTTCCGCCAGTGTGAGGCACCAGCCCGGCGCCCTTTTCAACCAGCAGGCTCTCTTCCGGCAATGCCAGATTGATGCGGCGACCCGGGATCTCCCGAGTCAGACGATAATGATCACCCTCCGGGTCGAACCCGAACAGAGACAGACGAAAGCCGTCCTTTCCGCGAGCCGCCCCATGGCAACTTCCATTATTACAGGAAGTTTTCATGAACACCGGCATCACGTCCTGTCGGAAACTGATCGGCGGATCCACTGTCGCATTGGTCACCACGACCGGAACATCGACATTCAGCCCGGCATAGGAAATCGTGACTTTTGTTTCCCCATCAGCAACCGGATGAAAACTCATTCCCTCTCGACGCAGCAGGGCCTCGTTCTCAATCTTTACTTCCGCCTGGTCCGTAACGTCGTACGTCAGACCATCAGCCATCACGGCCTGAACAATCAGCCCCTGACGATCGCGAACAGCAGACAGATTGATGTCAGCCGGATTGACGACGATCGACGCCGGGGCCGGTGTACCAGCCTCATCAGCCCTGGCCGAGACCGCAAAAACGCCGATCGCCGCCAGCAGAGCCGTAGTGATACCTGACTTCATGAAACCATCCCTACTTCGTTGGACCATCATGTTCACCTGCACAAATTTCGATGGATCTCTCTATCCGACCGCAAAACTCGCATTCGCAAAACCAACACACAGTCGGGAACCGCTGCGATTCCGGAGAATTCCGACTGCACGCGACCTATTCTTCACTACCGCCCTGTTGACCCTGCTTCGCTTCCAGTCGCAGCTTTTCCAGCCGCGTCAGACGCTTTTCAGCCGGAGGAGCCGGCGCTGCCGGTTTCGGCTCTTCTGCTTTTACCACCGGAGCCTCCGGCTTTGCAACCGGCTTCGGCAGCGGCATGTCAATCCGCAGTTCCGTCACACCAAGCTGATTGTGAATCACCGGCTCGCTGGACATCGTTGCCGTCACCTGGCAGAAGATATTCTTGTGAGTGCCTGCCGGACTGTCTGCCGCTGTGGTCACCTTGAAGACCAGTTGCTTCGTTTCGTTCGTGATCTGCAGCGGCTCAGCTTTCACGTTGTGCGGGAGCCCCAGCAGCACGGCCGTTGCAGGTCCCTGCAGTTCTGTGAGCACACTTACTTCCATTGGAATCTCAGTCTCCTGGCCCTGTTCGACAGAGGAACGTTGAGCCGTCATGCCGACATAGGGTTCAGCGACCTCCAGCGTTGCCATCTGGCTGGAAGCCCAGGCATTCCCCCCGACGTTGGCAAAGCCGAGCACATACATTGGCCACTTGCCGAGCGCGGCATTGCCGTTCGCATTCAACTGATACAGCCCCTCAGTCTGACCCTTTTCAATTGTGATCTGACTGTTTGCACCGATCCCCGGTGAACGGAACGGGAACTGAACATTGATCGCTTCATCCCAGCCTTCCTTCTTCTTCGCGACAACTTTCAGCTGCATCTGACCATCGCGAACGATTGGAGCAGCAGGTTGGACAATCTCGAGCTGGAAAGGCAGCTCATCAATCACCGCGACTGGCAGCCTGTCCACATCCTTCCAGACATAGAGCGACTGCCCCGGACCGGAGATCACGAAGTCGGCGCGATTCTGAAAATGCCCAACAACGTTGATATTCTCATCAACAGGCCGCAGTCGAAAATCAACCAGAGCGCCAGTCAGATCCGCATCAGCCGCAGCCTCAAACACAACCGGCATCACATTCATACTTGCCGGCATCGGTGGAGCAATCATGGTGATGCCCGGTGGCAACTGCAGTTCGTCAACCTTCAGGTCACCACCAAAGTTTCCACGCTGGGCCGAGATCAAAGTGGCATATCGATTCCCACGTGGAACATAGATCTGCTGACGAGACTGCGAATAACGTGCAACGCGAGGGATCTCTGCAATCAGAGTCGGCTTCACCTCCTGAAACTCAATACGGTAGACGAAGTCAGCCCCACCGCGACCGAGATGGTCAGTCACGCGAACAGCGAAATCACCGTCGTCAGGGACGGTCCAGCGAACGTAACTATCAGGTCCGCGTGAATCATCATTTCCCGCCAGCCCACCACCGTCTGCCTTGTAGAGATTCATGACGGCATCAATCGGGGAACCGATGCGACGACCGTACAACTCCACATCGAAGACCTGCCCCTTCTTCGCAGTGAACCTGTAAATGTCCACATCTCCCGGTTCCTGCAGGACACCGTTCATTGACGCCGGAAATTCTGCAACCGGAGTTGCAGTATCAAAGCCTGGGTTCGGCTCAACTTCGAAGGCATTCGGGTGCGCGGAGACTCGGAAGGGAAACGGCGATGGTGTCAGTCCATTCTCATCTTCCACAAAAACCATCTGCTCACCGGGCTCTGCGACAAGCGTAATACTGCGTGCCAGTTCGCCGGCGGCGTCACCGAGAAACTTCACCTCCACTGCCTGTCCCGCCGGACCACCGGCAGGAAACGCGATGGTTGGTCGCGGAAACGTACCAATGTGAAGCCGGTAACGACAGTTCCCGTTTCCACCGTAACTGCTGTCCCGCATCTCAACAATGTAGCGACCGTCTTCAGGGATAATCACGGAGGTCGCTGCATCCTGCTTCAGCAACGGACTGTCATCAACTGCAGAAAGTTCAAACCGTCGCGAGTCGAGAATTGCGATGTACGGGTCAAACAGCGTCTGACCAAATCGCATCGCTTCCACTTCCACGGACAGACGCTGCCCCTGCTTCAGATCCAGGGCGTAATAGTCAACATCTTCGTTGTCCACCACCCCGTCCACCGTCACGTTCAACGCAACTTGCTGAGGACTACCAAAATCTGTGTTGGGCTCCGCTTCAGCCACAGCCGGTAACGCCCCTACGAAAAACGTGCGGTAATCTGAAATACCACTCTTCGTTCGTACCTGAGCGGTGTGCTCGCCAAGCTGGCAGTCCGCAGCAATCCTGACGGTCACGTCAATCACGTTGGCGTTTACCGCCTTGATCTCAACAACTTCAACACCCGGTTCGTAGAAGAAGATCTCTTCTGCATCCTCAAGTCGCGCCCCCGAAAATCTGAATACCTGCTCGGTACCGCGCTGAGCACCTCGTGGGGTAATTACGCTGAGCGTCGGATCAGCACTGAATACCTCTCCGCTCAAAGCAATTGTCAACGTAAGCAATACTGCAGTGACTGTTCGCAACATGAACACGCACCCTTCAGAGGAAACAACAGCAGTAACAAAACAACAGCAGTAACAAAACAACACTCGCCACGTCGGTCGAAGCTCAGCAAAGCAACTCAACCAGCCAGAGCCCGTGCATAACGCTGGTCTCAGGAGCGACGGCAGAAACGCCGCCCGGCCCGTGCTTTGCACAAGCACTTCCGATCACAAGCACTTCCGATCACTCTTCACGAACACCGCAGCTTCAGGACACAACATCAAAATGGCGGAAGCCAGCAGGGAGCAGCAATTAGCCAATAACCAACGAACAACCCGATATTCTTACACACCAATACCGGATAGTGAAAACGCTGCCGCAAGGGCAGCGTTTTCCGTGAATAAGATCGCTCAGACCAGCAACTCCTTGCGAACCTTTCCGCCGTCCACGATCTCGATCGGCCGATCTCCAGGAGCCATCAGCTCCTTGTCGCCGACGATTCCGAGACAGTGATAGATCGTCGTCGCCCAGTCCTGAACATTCAGTGCATCATTTTCCGGTTCACTGGCGGTCGAATTGGAACTTCCATAGATCTGACCGCCCTTGATGCCGCCACCGGCGAGCACAACGCTGAACACCTTCGGCCAGTGATCTCGCCCCGATGTCCCGTTGATCTTCGGAGTACGACCGAATTCACTCGCAATGCAGACCATGGTGTCGTTCAGTCGGCCTCGCTCATCGAGGTCGCGGATCAGTCGAGCAAACGCCTGATCAAGTGCCGGGACCTGGCCATTGATCCCATTGGCGATGTTGTCATGCATGTCCCACCCGCCGTAAGTCAGCGTCACAAAGCGGGAACCCGCTTCGATGAGCCGCCTTGCCATCAGCATGCGAGCACCAGCCGTGTTACGGCCATACTCGTCACGCATCTGATCAGTCTCCTTGCTCAGGTCGAATGCCTCACGGGCCGACTGAGAACTGATCAGGCCGTAAGCACGCTGATAGAACGTATCAACAGCGTCGAGCGAATCGGCCTTTTCTTTGCTCACGAAGTAATCATTCACAGCATCAAGGGCGCGACGACGACGCACAAATCGTTCATCGCTGACACCACCCGGCAACGCCAGGTCGCGGACACTGAATCCGTTCGCAGCAGGATCGGAGCCCAGACTGAACGGTGCAAAAGATGAACTCAGATAACCCGTGCCGGCAAACTCGTTCGGCTGGTTCGGAATGCAGATGTACTGCGGGATATTGTTGCGCGGACCAAACTCGTGGCTGACAACACTACCGATACTCGGGTACGACAAGGCAGGGCTGGGACGGTAACCCGTGAACATATTGTGAGTACCACGTTCGTGAGCCGCCTCTCCATGAGTCATACTGCGGCAGATCGCCAGTTTGTCCATCACCTGGGCCGTGTTGACCCATTTCTCATTGATTACTTCACCCGGAATCGCGGTCTGGATGGAGTTCATCGGGCCACGGTACTCAATCGGAGCATATGGCTTCGGGTCAAAGCTTTCCTGGTGTGCCATCCCCCCCGGCAGGAAGATGAAAATCACGGACTTAGCTGAGCCTTCTTTGCTCTCGTAGTGCTTCAGGTCAGCCTGAGCAGACTCCATCCGCAGGTAGTCGGCAAGAGTCAGTCCAATTCCACCACAAAAGCCCACGTGCAGAAAACTTCTGCGTGACTGTCCAGGAATCATCCATCTATCTCCCAATTGAAACTGATCAGCAGAAGGAACCGATCCTTCCTGCCAACAAACCTGCCCGTCCTGTTTCCAGCGTCGCCAGAACAACCCGGCAACAAAACGCGAAACTCAAACAAGAGCTCCGTAATGCGACGAAAGATGCGACGATCGGGCAACTCTAGTTTATTTATCGACGCTCAGCGAATGAAGTCTCTGCAGAACCCCGCTGGGAGTTTCTGAAGAACCCCATTTGCCACCCGCAAACTATACAGCTCAGACCAAAATCACAGCCAAAGCACTATTCACGTGTACACATTGAGAATTACTGCCAATGATTCGGCAGCGGTGTATTCACCACCTCGAACGATCAAATAAGTAGCCCGGATCTGCTCCAACCGGGAAGGAATTCCCGTACAGAATCCCAGCTCGCTTTTCCCCCACCAGAATACTCACCGATGAAAGCCGCTGTCCAATGAAACACACCGACAAGTCAGCTTGTCCAGTCAACCTGTCCAGTGCGGGAATACTGCCCTTTGGCAGCAGACCACACCAGACAACATCCGTTGCGAACACGATCGCCCGATGACACCCCTTTTGCCGACATCCCTTCTGCATTGGAACAGATCACAGGATGCCGTGCATCACGATGGCACGAATCACGATGGCACGAATCAGGATGCCACGAATACACGATGGCACGCATCAGGATTTGTTGCTGCGATGCGGGTGCATCGCTACGGTGGGATAATTCAGGTGGGAACGATCCAGTTCTTTTTTCGATCGCTTTTCAAAGTTTCGATTCTGCATCACCATTTGTCAAGAACCAGTTACCGTCCGAGCAATGCAAACCCGTGAATTACTGCATGTGAATGCCGCCTGCCAGCACATCAACGGCATGCCCCGTCAGAGATAATACACCCACGCACAACTGACCATTCTTTGCAAACATACAAATCAGTATCTGTTTTTCCCGAATTATCAGGGCAGCGGCGTTTTACACAAACTCACCATCCGCAGCAGCGGCAGCGGCAAGCCGATCACGGACGTCTCGAGGATCCGCGCCGGCAACCTGCTGCATGACCATCCCAATCAATGGTCCCAGAGCCTTCTGATTACCTTTTCGAAAATCTGCGACTGCATCTGCCCGAACTTTCAAAGCAGCCTGGACGGCGGCATCCAGCGCCGCGTCATCCCTGACAATTTCCAGG
>JALRDR010001110.1 GCA_023262145.1 Planctomycetaceae bacterium
AGACCTGCGTCTTCAGCCGGGCTACCGGCAAGAACCTTATCGATGAAGACCTCCGCAGAGAACGGGGATGCCGAACGAAGGTTGAATCCTGCTCGTCCTGGTGAGAGGTCTGTTCCTGAACGCAGGCGATCAGCGACTCGCAGCGCATCGGCCATCGGAATTGCAAAGCCAATCCCGGAGTCATACCACTCCACCCCGGTGCCTGGAGCACCGTCCCCACCCGGGGAAATGGGAACAAGAATTCCCAGCACATCACCGTTGAGTGAGACAAGTGGCCCCCCGTAGTTGATCGGGGAGACCTTGGCGTCTGTCTGCAGGGCCAGCCCATGCACACGGTTCAGAGCGCTGACGATGCCGAGGGAGATGGAGGGCGTCTGCGACGGGTAAAATCGACCGAGCGCCATGGCGTACTGTCCGATCCGGGGGGGCGCTGACGCAGTCTGCGGGACTGCTGACCAGACGCCGGCTGTGGCCTTCAGCAGACTGAGTCTGCGAATGTTGTCGACGGCGATCAATTCCGCGTTCTGTCGATTTCCGGCCGCATCTTCGACAAGAATGGCATCGGGTTGCCCGGCGGTTGCGAAGGAGCTTGTGAGAATCTCACCCGTGGTGGTGAGAGTCAGTCCGGTGGTGACCAGTGACTGTACCTGCTGACCGTCGATTGTCTGCCGGCCGCCGATGATACGGATACGAACAACGGAGTCTGCGACAGCCGAAACGGCACGTGTAATGATCTCGGTATCAGACGCTGCAGCGGATGGAGTTTCATCTGCGGCAGCCAGTTGAGTCGTGGGCAATTGAATGCAGGCCAGCAGCAGTAGTGCGGTGAGCTGAACACCCTGCTGGAGTCGGCCTGCCAGTGTGGCTGGAGCAAAAATCGAAGAGAATTGCATAGTGTCGATCTGAAATCGCATCTCTGCCGGAGAAACGTGGATGCGGGAACAGGCTGGATATGATCCGGGATTCCGGAGAAATTGATCGTTCCGTACTCACAAGAATAGCTTTCTGCCAGCAGATGGGAAAGCCGGCCAGGCCGTTGAGCTCGAGCGGATGCATGGACGGCCGCAGGGATTGCGCGGTAAGTGGATCTTTCGGCGTCCCGATCCGTGACTGCACTCGACTGGCCGGGGACAGGTCTCCCAGCAGGATTTCAGAAAAAAAACCGCCGTGAATTCACACGGCGGTTTCATGGAACTGCAGGCGTAACTGGTGCGGAGATCAGATCGCTTCGTCTCCGGTTTCGCCGGTACGAATTCGCACAATGGCTTCAAGGTTGGAAACAAAGATTTTGCCGTCGCCGACCTGGCCAGTTCGAGCGGCTTCACAGATACTGCTGACGGCTTCCTGCAGGCCATCGTCAGCCACAACAACCTCAATTTTCACCTTGGGCATGAAATCCACGGTGTATTCAGCACCGCGATAGGTCTCTTTGTGACCGCGCTGTCGCCCGAATCCACGTACTTCAGAGACGGTCATTCCCTGGACGCCGATTCCGGTCAGCCGCGTCTTCACATCTTCGAGCTTGTAGTGCCGGATGACTGCCTCAATTTTTTTCATTATTGTGTCCCGTCTTTCACTGCTGACCTGACGATCAATCCTGGGCCTCCCCCTGTGAGATCGTCGTTCAACGTTAGGTTGTTGCTGACGCGACTGACCCGCGTCAGAGTTGGAAATCTGAAAGTTCCTCTGTCAGTACTCCCGCTGGAGCATCATCCGTGACGATCTCAGAGAACGCTGTGAAATGAAACGACTGCTCGACATTCGGGAAAGGCCAGAATGCGGGCACCGGAAACAAGTTTGCAAAGCGCGTGCCGAATTGCATTGATCAAAACATGTGCATCGGCGGGTTACCGGTTCCGGTTGTCGATAGTCAGCAAAACCATGGATTTTCCTTTGTTTTCACTGCGTTGAGAGAATCCGGGAAGTTGCTGGGAAACGAGCGGGCACGAAGTGGCTGCTTAGAGAGTCAGCGGTCTGCCTGTTAGGTGTGCACATCATGCTTGTGTTTGCTCTGCTGGGAACGATTGCGGGAGCTGTTGCTGTGCTCTGGGGTGCTGCGCTGGCGGAGCCGTTCCGTGCGCAGAGCATTCTTTACTGTCGTGAATGCCGTACACGCCGTGGTCTGCGGTGGGCAGCGACTTCGTGGCGGGGACGCTGTACGAACTGTGGAATCCGCTATCGACCATTGATCTGGCTGGGAGCACTTGCTGGTGGGTGTTTGTTTGCCGGCTTTGCATGGCTGGTGGGTGAATACGGTTGTCAGGATGTGACAGAGGTCAGGCCCGGGTTAACGCACTGGATCGGACGGATTCCATTTCAGTTGATCCTGTTGTTTCTGTTGCTGACAGCGACCGTGACGGATCTGATCGACTACGTGATCCCCGATCAGATCACTCGTTGGGGGACGTTGCTGGCTGTGGCTGCTGCATTTGCCGTTGGTGATCTGCAGTTGATTCACATCTGGGTGGACTGGAGTGATGAACTGGTGCTGATTTACGGTCCGGGATTACCGCAGTGGATGAAGGACCATCAGCATCTGCACGGGCTGGCGTGGTCGCTGGCGGGTCTGGTTACCGGCGGCGGGCTGATGTGGTTAATTCGACTGGCTGCCAATGGGATTCTTGGTTTTCCAGCTGTGGGTTTCGGCGATGTGACTCTGATGGCGATGATAGGAGCATGGCTTGGCTGGCAACCGGTGTTGTGCACGCTGGCTGTGGCTCCGCTGGCTGGAATCGTGCTGGGTGCTTTGATTTTCGTCTGCACAGGTCGAGGTTATCTGGCCTTTGGTCCACCGTTGTGTCTGGGTGCACTGATCGTGCTTTGCAGCTGGCGAGCCATCTGGGAGGTGCAGGGGCTGAGGATCATTTTTTGCCATCCGCCTACTCTGCTCGGACTGACGGGTGGCGCCTTCCTGTTGTTCTGTATCCTGCTGGCCGGAGTTCGACTGTTTCGCAGCACTTCCGTTGAAAAGCTGCGGCGTTAGTCGGAGTGGGCAGGTGCAACAGGTGCAGCAGATGCAACAGTTGCAGCAGGTGTGGGGGTGCAGGTGTCAGGGCGGCATGAGGGCAGCGATCGAGGATTACAGCGGGTGTTCCAGCTTCAGCGGTGATGTGTGGCGCTATGAGGCCGTGAATCGATGATCAACCTGCCTGGCGTGCTTCCTGCATCATTTGCCTGTGCGTTGTCTTCATGATTGCTAGTGCTCGCACCAGCGTTTCTGAAGATCAGCAAAGGCATCCACTCGACGGTCGCGGAAGAACGGCCAATGCGTTCGGGCGGTATCCAGTAGTGACAGATTGCATTCGATATGCAGGATTTCTTCATCATCGTGTGAAGCCTGTTTCATGACATTGCCATACGGATCTGCCATGAAGCTGCCGCCCCAGAAGAGAATCTCTCCCTCGGGACCGACACGATTTGGTGCTCCGACAAACAGTCCATTGGCGATGGCATGGCTGCGCATCATGGTCTGCCATGCGGAGTACTGGCTTGCTCCATAGATCTCCCGTTCTCCAGGAATCCAGCCGATCGCAGTGGGGTAGAACAGCAGTTCGGCCCCCTGCATCGCAGTCAGGCGGGCTGCTTCGGGGTACCACTGATCCCAGCAGATGCAGACCCCGATTTTCGCAAACTTCGTCGGAAACGCGAGGAAGCCGAGATCACCGGGGGCGAAGTAGAATTTTTCATAGTACAGCGGATCATCGGGAATGTGCATCTTGCGGTAGAGCCCGGCAGTTGAACCGTCCGCATCCAGCACCACGGCCGAATTATGGTACAGCCCGTGGGTTCGTTTTTCGAACAGCGGAACCACCAGAACAACCTGCAGTTCGGCTGCGATTTTTGCCAGAGTCTGCGTTGTGGGGCCGGGAATTGACTCTGCGAGGCGAAAACGATCGTGGTCTTCAGTCTGGCAGGGATACTGAGTATTGAAGACTTCCTGCAGACAGATCACCTGTGCTCCTGCGGTTGCGGCGGCACGAATCTGTTCGATACTGCGTTCGAGGTTAGTGTCAGGTGACTCCTCACACTGCATCTGAATCAGAGCGACCTGGATCTGTTTGGCTGATGACATGAATAGCGTACTCCGCGGGCAGAAAAGCGGAACAACGAGCGGGAACAGTGGAGCTTTGTCAGCGTAACGCAGCTTTTCGGACGAGAAGGATACCGGGAATCCGGTTTCCTGCAAAAGCGCAGCGTTGGAAAAGCCTGAACATGAAAATCTGAAGACCTGGAGGGCGGCGGTATCGGCAGGGTTTGTGTGTGGCGGAGTATTCGTTGAAATACGTCAATGAATTATCTTTCTCATGCATATCAGTTTCTTGACTCGCCGCGGATGGCAGCCGGCACAGCTATTCCGGACTGGCTCAGCGTGGTTGACCGGCGTGTGCGTGTGCGTCGTCGTCGCAGCGACAGGATCATTGGTTTTCTGTTGCCACAGGAACAGGAAATTGCTCGGGGGGCGCTGCAGCATCTTGACGATGATCACTGGTTTCACACATCGCCGTTATTCCTGCAGCTGGAAGCGAAAGTTGCGTCATGGTTTCGAG
>JALRDR010001118.1 GCA_023262145.1 Planctomycetaceae bacterium
GAAGAACGATCTGGCTACGACAATGGTACTCTGGGTGACTTTCCGATTGATGGTGACGTGTCTGGTGTCGGTTTTGGATGGAGGTCGCGCAACGTCGATCACCTGTTCATGAGCATTGAGGGTGCCGTGGTTGACGGTGCGTTCAACACCACAGGCGGTGGCAGAACAGATTACGACGAAGGGCAGATTGAAGCTCTGTTTGGTTACACGTTCGCGGATGATTGCCGTACTGTGTTCGTGACGCCGTACACCGGCTTCCGCTATCGTGACGCTGAAAACACAGTAGTTGCGTTCAGCAGTCAGCTTGACGTCAACCAGGAAGTCTGGACGGCTCCGTTCGGTATTCGCGCTGACGCTTTGCTGTCGGAACGCCTTGCGGGTGGTGTTGACGCCCGCATGCAGTGGAAGATTGACGATAGCCAGCGGGTATTGGCCAATGGGGCGTTATTCACTACGGATTCATCCACGAACCAGATCACGTGGCGAATTGATGTCCCGGTGACGCTGCGTTTGTCAGAACGTCTGGAAGTGGAGATGCGACCCTACTACGAGTGGGATCGTTTCAATTCCAACTCTGTTGCTCGTTCAACAGGGATCGACGAATACGGTGGTGCACTGAACTTCATCGTCCGTTACTGATCCCAGGTGTCTGACATACAGTCAGCACAAGCCTGCTGAATCGACAGGAAGCCGCAGTGGTTACTGCGGCTTCTTTTTATTCATGCGTGAATGAGAAGGAAATCAGCCCCCCGCTACCGGAACGCTGGGATCAGTCATCCGGCAGATCATTCCACAGCTGTTTCAGGATGCGAACTGTGTCGAGGGCAGCCTGCTGGGGCCTGAGTGCTGTATTGGCGATCCCGGCCACGACGCGGGTGCGATCGTGGTCAATGCGGTTCCTGACCTGCCAGTCGGCACCGATCGCTGCTGTGAGGTAAACCGAGAACGTGCGGTGCCCCGTTCCGGGACGTTCGCCAATGATGTGCAGCAACGCCTTGCGCCCCGGCAGACCTCCAAAGAGCGTCTCGCCACTGCGATAGCCGGCACGGACACGTCCCGAAGACAGTACCAGTGGTGTTGCGGAAACCTGGAAACTCGCCTGCTCAAGGCGAGCCTGCAGCTCGCGGAGAAACGGCTGCAGCTGTGCTGCGTCGGTGATGGACAGAGCGTTGAGTCCGTCAGAGATCATGATCTGTACATCGCAGGTCTCCGGCAGCAGCTTGCGCAGCTGCAGTAGCTTCTGTTCTGAGTCCGGACTGAGCAGCTCACCGCTTTGTGGGTGCAGGATGTAGTCCTCGCGGTTTTTTGACCGCGTGCTGATGGGCAGGGCATTGGGAATTGTGCTGGCAAACCCTGCTGGGAATTCGGCGAAGATGCTCTTGCGAGCGTCGTCGTAGATGGAACGAATCCGGGCTGCGTACTGCGGAGCCAGTTCACCGGCGTCGGCACCTGAACCTTCCACAAGAAATACCCCGCGGTCTCGCACCTGCTGCATCTGAGATCGTCCGTCGGCCAGTATCTGCTCATCACCGCGAACATCACCCTTGCGGCGACAGTACTGCTGGTAGACCCAGAGCGGATCTCCGAAGTGCTGTGTCGGGTGTCCCGCTTCATCGATGACTCCCAGTGTCGTGAAGAACGTCCACATGCGATCGTCAACCCTGCGTCCAAATTTCTGACGCAGCCGAACGTGATCCTGATATCCGGTCGTCAGGTATCCCAGCATGGGGTCTATCTTTGTGGGCAGGGCCATCAGGTAAGCCGGGTGCGCCGGCAGGATCTGATCCAGACACCAGTCCAGATCCTCCAGCGTAACATCCATATGCAGCGTGGAACATACATCGAGACCGATGCACAGACCGTGCAGCTTGCCCATGACGATGTCTTCCAGACAGCACCGCACCAGCTGCTCGCGACTGCGAAAGACTTCAGGACCGATAAATCCCGCCACGTCGTTCAGATGCATCCATGTGGCTGCGGTGTTGCCCGCGGCAAGACGGGCGGCAGAGACCCGCTGTGAGAGTGCGCGAGCAAACCCGTACTTGCGGGATTCATGCAGCACCATATCGAAGCCATGACCGTGGCCGTTGGTGAAATCCGCGCCCTGTCCGGTTTCAAAATACATACCGAAGCGACCGCTGCGGGTGGCGGCGTGACGCAGCATGCTGTCAACGGAGATGTCGAACGTCTGATTCGCCGAATCGCAACCCCCGATGCTCTGAAACCAGAGTTCCGTGGAACCGGGCTGAGCCTTCTCTGCGGCGGCCTGCACATCGATGTGTGACAGCACACAGTGAGGCAGGATATGCTGCAGATCAAACGCGTGAAGAATCTCCTGCAGTGTCTGTTCCACCTGCAAAACGGATTCCGTCTCGCTGGAAACGGGATTTGTTCCCAGCAGGACATCGCCAACGGCATACGCCCAGCCATTAAAGACCTGCCAGCGAATGTCGTC
>JALRDR010000098.1 GCA_023262145.1 Planctomycetaceae bacterium
TATTCCGATCGTCAACGAGAATGATACGGTCAGCATCGAAGAGATTGCACTGGGAGACAACGACCAGCTGGCATCCATGCTGGCAACTCTGGTGCATGCTCCACTGCTCGTAATACTTTCCAGTATTGACGGGCTGTTTGATGGTCCTCCGGATGCTGAGGGAACGCAGGTGATTCCGATCGTGGAACGACCGGATGAAAGTCTGCTCAGATTTGCATCGGCCCGACAGTCATCGCGAGGTCGTGGCGGGATGGGTTCCAAGCTGAAGGCAATTCTGGCAGCAACAGGGATGGGGGAGACTGTGATCCTGGCAAATGGCAGGCAGCCGGGGGTGCTGGACCTGGTACGTGAGGGGGAACAGACAGGGACCTTGTTTCTGCCTCATTCCGGTGTCGTCCCGGCATGGAAGCGGTGGTTGGCATCCGGTGCACCGCCAGCGGGATCGCTCGTGCTGGATGCTGGCGCGGTGCGGGCGGTTCAGGAGCAGGGACGATCGCTGCTGGCCGTGGGAATCCAGCAGGTCAACGGTGAGTTTGAAGCGGGGGCTCTGGTTCGCCTGTTGACTCTCGACAACCACGAAGTGGCTCGCGGTCTCGCCAACTACTCCGCCGAAGATCTGCAGCGAATCAAGGGCCGACGGTCCGAGCAGATTGCCGAGACGCTGGGGCATGTGCCGTTTGGTGAAGTGATTCACCGGGACAATCTGTCACTCACGCGTCCCTGAACAGCTGACTGTCAGCGATCTGCAGTGGGCAGGTTGCCAGTGGCAGAGATTGCTGCTGTGACAGCTGCCTCCGCCTGTTACGGAAAGGGGCAGGGACTGAGCAGGTCGGTTGAGTCAGCTGCGGATTGACGAAGCTGCTGGACGAAATGCCAGGATCATGGCCACAGCGTTGACGGCGTCAATTGCCGCAGGGTTGCATCCGGAGCCGATCAGGCAGAGAATACCGGGCAATCTGCACTACAGGCGACAGCGGCTCTTGTGGTGCGCACTACCCACCACCGAGATTGTGAAAGTTCCCACATGTCCAGCCAGGAACCCGGGTCAGCTCCTTCGGCAGCGGAGGTCTCCAGAGCATCAGCAGCCGGTTCAGAAGAAGAAGTGTTTTCTCCTCAGCCCGGTTCACCTGAGATGCCGCCCTGGACTGTTGCCGAACTGCCGGAGCCTCCCCGGTTCAACCTGGGGCAGCTGCTGCTCATGGTCGGCCCTGGGCTGGTTATGGGTGGAGCGGCGATTGGCGGTGGAGAATGGCTGACCGGGCCGGTCGTAACAGCTCGCTACGGCGGAGCATTGCTCTGGCTGGCGACATTGAGTGTCGTATTTCAGGTGATCTACAACGTTGAGATCAGCCGCTACACGCTGTACAGCGGTGAGCCAATTTTCAATGGGAAATTTCGCATTGCCCCGCACCCGTTGTTCTGGGTTTTCTTCTATCTGATTCTGGATCTTGGTTCCTTTTTGCCATATCTGGCTTCAAATGCTGCAATTCCACTGGCGGCAATGATCAACGGCAGAATTCCCGACGCTACGGTCGCCGCCGATGCCGCCTTGCTCAGGATGCTGGGCGTGGGAATTTTTGTCTCAGTCTTCATACCGCTGTGTCTGGGTGGAAAGGTGTACAATTCCATTCGCGCGATCATGACATTCAAGCTGATCTTTGTGCTCACGTTCCTGATGTTTCTGGCGGTGCGTTATTCTGAGTGGGAGACGTGGAAAGAGATCGGCGCGGGATTCCTGCAGTTTGGCAATGTGCCGGTTGTGCCGGTGGAGGATCTGAATGCCAACGGGATCCGCGACGCTGGTGAGGCCGTACACGGCCCCAATGTGGACAATGTGTTCTCCGCTATGCTCAATGGACGCAATCTGGCCTTCGACCTGTCTCTGCTGGGAATTCTGGCATCAATGGTAGCTATCTCCGGTAACGGGGGGCTGACCAATACTCCCATCAGTTCGTTTACGCGTGATCAGGGCTGGGGGATGGGGAAACACGTCGGCGCTATTCCCAGTATGGTGGGGGGGCATGCGATTGAGCTGTCGCACTCGGGGAAGGTTTTCCGACTGAATCCGCTTTCGCTGGAACGCTGGAAGGGCTGGGTTGCGCACGTCAGTCGCGAACAGTACATGGTCTGGTTGCCAGCCTGTTTCATTGGCCTTGCTCTGCCCAGCATGCTCTCCGTGCAGTTCATGGAACGGGGGACAATACTGCAGGACAAGTGGCAGGCGGCTGCGATGACAGCCGGCAGCGTTCGCGATGTGGTCGGGCCGTCGCTGGGTCAGACATTCTGGTACATGACGCTGTTTTGTGGATTCCTGATTCTTGGCAGCAGTATGGTAACGACGGCTGACGGTGTGTTGCGGCGCTGGGTGGATGTGTTCTGGACATCCAGTCGTCGGCTGCGAACGTGGGATCCTCGACATATCGGCAAACTCTACTTCGGTGTGCTCTGCGTCTACATGGTGGGTGGGATCGTGATGCTGCTGACTGTGCGTGGAGACACGCTGCTGGTGACGGCAACGGGCATGATGTACAACTATGCTCTGGGAATCAGCTGCCTGCATACGCTGATCGTCAACTGCACTCTGCTTCCGGAACCGTTGCGGCCGAAGCTGTGGCAGAAAATTGCTCTGGTGCTTGGAGCGGTGTTCTTCATTAGTGTCGGAGGCATGGCCACATACGCAGAATCCGGCAAGCTGAAAGCCAGCTTTGCATCCACGTTTGGTTCCGCTGCTGAAACCACAGATGCTGCAGAGTGAGAACGATGACTGTGGCCGACCGGACACCAGAAGATTCATTTCGGTACGTGACAGATGAGAGTGTGACCGGTGTCTCTGTTGAGAATCTGAGTGTTCGTATTGGAAATCGCCTGCTGCTCAATCAGACCAGCGCGGACTTTCCCGCAGATCAGCTCACCCTGATTCTGGGCTACAGCGGCGCCGGCAAGTCAATGCTGCTCCGGATTCTGGCCGGTCTGGTCCCGTCGGATCACGACGTGATTCGAATTTCGGGTACGGTGCGCTGCGGAACTGCAGCCCGCAGCTCCAGTCCGCCTGACGACCGCCAGTCCCCGGAACCAGCAGTTGCCGGTGACGCACGTCGTGCAGCGTTTCCGGCTGCAGCAGCGCCCGAAGGACAAGCGAAATCGGTTGCCGAGGGCAGGGCGGTATCGATTGTTTTTCAGGACTTTGCGTTGTTTGACGAGCTGACTCCGGCAGAGAATGTTCGGATTGCGCTGGACCATGGTCAGAATCGTCTGCCGCCTGCGGAATCTGAGCAGATCACAGCTGATCTGCTCCAGCAGCTGGGTGTACCTGATGACCGCGCTGTATCAGTGCTCAGCGGCGGGCAGCAGCAGCGACTGGCGATTGCTCGCGCTGTAGCCCCGGGTGCACGCGTCATCCTGTACGACGAACCAACTTCCGGACTGGATGCTGCAACTGCGGTGCAGGTAGCAAAGCTGATCCGTGAGACACATGACCGTTACCAGCGCACTTCAATTGTGGTCACTCATGACTACGAGCGTCTGTGTCCGATTGCTGATCGCATTCTGTTGCTGGATCACAAGCGTGGTGAATTGCGAGAGCTGACATCGGAGGACCTGCGGAATCCTGAGGCGGCACTTGGTGACGCCCCGGAGACATGGTCTGCAGTGCATCCGCAGCGCAGCCTTGCCGCACGGCTGTGTGCCCCCCTGATGGCGACAGGGTTGCTGGCAGAGGAGTTGATTCGGGTACCGTGGACGATTCTGCCACGCTGGAAAAGTGCTCGCTGGGGGCTGCGCTGGCTGTGGTTCTATCTGCGTCTGGTCGCAGGGGGATCAGCTGTCGTGTACGTGTCAACCGCGTGCATGCTGCTCGGTTATGTGGCTCAGGATTTTGTTTTTCGCTATCTGCCCTATCGGCAGTTTTCCGAGCCGTTACTGCTGGAGAATCTGCTGCACGCCACCGGGTTCTCGCTGTATCGATTTCTGGTACCAATTCTGGCCACGCTGCTGGTGGCAGCGCGATCGGGGGCAGCGGTGACTGCGAATCTGGGCAGTAAAGTTTATGGCGGTCAGCTTGATGCTCTGCGGAGTGTGGGGGCGGATCCGCAGCGTCTGCTGAAGACGGCTGTGCTGATTTCCTTCATTGTGGGCGTCCCGTTGCTCAGCGTGATCGGCTATTTTGTGGCTGCCTGGAGTGCTGGTTACGCGTTTCTGCTGGATCATGGTGAGCTGGGAGTTGCTTTCTGGAATGCTCATTTTCATCAGCAGCTGGTGGTTGACGGCCGAGTACTCTATCGAGGCACCGAGTGGCTGCTTCCGAGGCTGGTCTGCTGCGGAGCGGGAACGGGAGTCATTGCCTGGCTGAAGGGCACGGCACCGAAGCAGTCGGCTGCGGAGATCAGTGATGCGGTGACCGGTGCGATCCTTTGGTCAACGTTGTATGTGCTGCTGGTACACTTTCTGTTCTCGTTGTTCGAATTTGTGCCACAGGCCTGATTGCAGTGGCGTGCGAACAGCCGTGCAGAACAACTGCGTCGAACGGGGGGGGGGACAGCGAGAACCGGGTGCGGACGGTGTTGTGCTAGTGCTGACCGCAGTTGGCCTGAAACCGCTGTGGCATTCCCTGGCGTTCCAGTTCCTCATTCAGCACGCTCAGGTAGTAGGCCAGCCGTGCCTCCGGATCATCGAGGCTGCCGCCGAATGAACGTTCTTCCGGAAGGTAGATCCGGGGAACGGCAAATTCAGTGATGCGCCAGTTGAGTGCTGCTGCCTGAACCCATAACTGCAGCGGCATTGCATACCCGTTCACGGAGATCTGCAGATCGCGGAGAGCAGCCACGCGGTAGGCTTTGAATCCACAGAAAGCGTCGGTGAGCTGCAGGCCGAGCTTTTCGTTCAGGCAGGCTGTAATGCGACGATTGATCTGCCGACGATCCTCCGGGGCAGAATTATCATCAGCAAACTGAGACAGATAGCGTGAACCGGAGACCATATCGGTGGATTGCAGCGGATCAGAGATGAGTTCAGCGATCTGCTGTACGAAATGAGGCTGATGCTGACCGTCGCAGTCCATCGTCACCAGAACATCGAATTCATGTTCAACAGCGAACTGGAAGGCAGTTCTCAGGGCTGCCCCATAACCCTGATTTGGCTCGTGACGTTCAATGGAGATATCGCTGATGTCAGCAAGGACATCAGAGGTCCCATCGCAGGAACCATCGTCCACCACCAGAATATCTTCCACGTGACGGCGGAGTTCTGCGATGACGCCGAAAACGTGGGCAACTTCGTTGTACACGGGAACTGCGGTAAGGATTCTGGGATTCATGAATTGATGCTGGATTTTCTCTGTCAGATGTCAAATACGGCCGAATTGCATTTTAACCATCCGAAGTTCGGCAGGATGGAAGACCGGCGATCTGTTTCTCGTGATTTCGATGAATCAGTCCGAACTCCGGCAGACCGGAATCGCAGATTCTGAGCTGAAAACAGTGTTTGGGGCAGTTTGTTCCAGTTCTCTGGTGACCTACAATATACCACAGTTGTACAGGCGTTCGGAAGGACTTGCGGTGCTGTGCGGGCTCAGTCAGGGTGGCATGCCGTGCAGCATGCTGCGGAGTGCCGATTGGCCGGCCGAGCGTGCATTGCCGAGCGTGCATTGCCGAGCGAACGTGATGGAGCGTTACTTCTGAACAGGCCTGCTGCTGCGTGTTTTGTCTGATTTTGCGACCTGAAGAAATTCTGGAGTGTTCTGATGCCGTATTCCTTACCTGATCTTCCTTATGCTCATGATGCGCTGGAGCCTCACATTGACGCACGTACCATGGAGATCCACCATGGGAAGCACCACCAGGCGTACATCAACAACGTGAATGCGGCCCTGGAAGGGACAGAGCTTGCCGACAAGTCCGTTGAAGAGCTGGTGAGCAATCTGGACGCAGTTCCTGAGGCAATTCGTGGAGCGGTTCGAAACAATGGTGGCGGACACGCCAATCATTCACTGTTCTGGACAGTGCTCTGCCCGCAGGGCGGCGGTGAGCCTGGCGGTGAACTGGGT
>JALRDR010000276.1 GCA_023262145.1 Planctomycetaceae bacterium
ATCTCAGTGTCAGCTCCAGTAAGACGATGCTCGGAATTCCAACTTTCCGAATCAGCAGAAAACACGAAAAGACGGACTCAGGTCCGTCTCTGCGCATGTGCCAGTTACCATGTCGACCCGTATCAGAACAAACCTGAGCGGGTTTCAGACAGTTCATTCCGCAAGTTTCCTTGCCGCATCAATGATGGGAATGAAGAGGTTACCCTTGAGACTGGCACCACCAACGAGAGCCCCGTCCACGTCAGGCTGCCCGAGCAATGATTCGGCGTTGTCAGGCTTTACGCTCCCCCCGTACAGGATACGAATTCCTGCAGCGAACTCAGGAGTATAACGTGCCGCAACCCAACTGCGAAGATGTTCGTGAGCAGATTGAGCCTGATCCGGAGTAGCCGTGACGCCGGTCCCGATTGCCCAGACCGGCTCATAGGCGATCACAACTGCCGCAGCTTCCTGCTCCGAAATCCCCTCCAGCCCACCTTCCATCTGCCGGTCAAGCACAGCTTCAGTCTGCCCCGCTTCGCGTTCAGACAATTGTTCGCCTACACAAAGCACGACTGTCAATCCGGCTGCCAGAGCGGCCCTGACTTTGGAATTAATGAGCTGATCGGTTTCACCAATGATCGCCCGCCGCTCGCTGTGGCCGATCAGCACAAAGGTGCAGCCGCAGTCCTGGAGCATCTCACTGCAGATCTCACCGGTAAAAGCTCCCGGAGCTTCGAAGTAGACGTCCTGAGCTCCGAGGCGAACAGCGCTGCCAGCGATCTTCTCACGAACAGGAATCAGATAAGGGGCAGGCGGGCACACCAGGACTTCCACGCCGGCCTCTTCACTGGTTGCCGCAGCCGCCAGCTCTCCCGCAAGCGACTCTGCAGAACCCTGAACCGTGTTCATCTTCCAGTTACCGGCAATCAAAAATCGACGCATTTGCAGTATTTTTCCTGTGGAAAGCGGAGCCGCCAGGCAGATCCTGGCGTCCTTACCAGGCAGTGTTGCAGCCTGGTTCACGATTGAACGCCCGAAGCAATCGAGCTTGAAAACTGTGTTATCGTCTAAATCGACGGTTCGCTGCGAGGATACGAGCCCAGAATCTCGAGGCGATCCGGAGGCAGTGCCTTCAGATCCTTGAGCGTCCGTTTCACGCGAGAATCCGAAACATGCCCTTCAAAATCGAGAAAGAACAGGTAACCCACATTCGGCTCCCGCAACGGAAAGGACTCAATCCAGGTAAGATTGACCTTGTTGCGACGAAATGGCTCCAGAGCCTCCGACAATGAACCGGGCCTGTGCGGGATCTGCAGGAGCACTGCCGTGCGGTCCCGCCCGGTGGCCTCTGCTACCGCATCCCCGATGACCGCGAATCGTGTCACATTGTTCTTGTTGTCTTCAATACACTCGGCAACGATCGGCACGTCATACTGAATTGCCGCCTGCCTGCTGGCTACCGCCGCAACACTCGATTTGTCCCGGGCCAGCTGAGCCGCAGTAGATGTACTGGTTACCTCAATCAGGCGTGCCTGAGGCATATTCTTGGAAAGCCAGTCGCGACACTGGGACAGTGCCTGAGGCTTACTGTAAATCTCCGAGATTTCGCTGCGATCACAGCGGGCCAGCAAATTGTGGTGCACATGCACCAGAACCTCACCGCAGATCCTGAGCGGCAGACGCGTGAACATGTCCAGCGTGTCGACAATCCGCCCGTCAGTGCTGTTCTCAATCGGTACGATCCCGAAGTCCACATGCCCACGGTTGACCTCTTCAAAGACCGTCGCAATTGTGCTCACCGGAATCAGGTCTGCAGATTCACCGAAGCGGGAAATTGCGGCCTGATGAGTAAAACTGAACGGTGGTCCAAGGTATGCCACTCGAACATGCTTTACCCGCTGGCGACCCGCACTGAGCAGTGGGCGAAAGATCGAACGCATTTCCACAGTCGACAGTGGGCCCTGATTCAGTCGCTCAATCATGCTCCAGACCTGCTGCTGGTCCAGATCATTGAACATTGTCCGCGATGTCGACTGCACCTCCTGCATTTTCTCAAGGAACAACGTGACGCGTCGGTTGAGCAACGAGACGAGTTGCTCGTCAAGGCGAGCGATCTCCATTTCCGGAGGCAGCCTGGCCGCAACGCGAGCAACCGGCTCCTTGCGAGCACTGCCGCTGGCGACAACTTTACTGTTCTCACTCTTGCTGGCCGCAGGCCGCGTCCGGGCACTCGCAACTCCGTCTCGCGACACCTTCCTGGCAACCTTCTTGACAGGACCCTTGGAAGACGTTTTTTTTGCCATTAGACAACCCAGCTTTCGCAACAGATCATCCCGGTCTGCCCGGGAGGCGGCGTGTGAAATTCAACTAATGGAAGCACACCGCTTTTTCGACGAAAACAATCCACTTACTCATCCAGCCTCGACAAGGATGGTGAACAACCCACCCAAACCCTGCGCCCGCACTTCGTGTGCCTGACTACCCCGCCCGTTTGCCTGAAAAAACTCAGTGCAATCACAGCGGCTGTGAATACCGCAGCGCGTGTGAGATGGAGGCGGTGACTCACTGCCGAAATCTTCGCAAAGTCGTCGCAACCTTGTAATCATGGCTATTTTCAGAGTCAAGCCGCGGAAAGAAGCAGTCTCAAAACGAAAGAAACTTGGCTCCCGCCACTCGCGCAGGCTTAGCAAACAGGCATCGGGCGTGCCAAATCGGCAGCAACAACTGCACAAGCAGAAACTGCCAATATCGCAGGCGGCTTCGTCCATGATGCGGTCTCATCGCTGCCAAAATTACTCCCACCACCTCGCGCAACGGGCCCGTCGATCATTGCAAACACAAACTAATAAACGACTTGAGAAAAAACAATTAATGAGGCATGGAAACTGCACACGGTGACAACAGCTGCCTGCAGCAATTGTCAGCTGGCATCAACGACCGTTCCCTTGCTGACAAACCTGGGAACTGTGAAGGCGGCTGTCACTACGTGTCGATTGTCAGGTGAAGCTGTTGGCCCCGTCTGACGCAAATTAGAAAGCAGAATCATGGCTGTTTCCGGTGAAAAGATCATTGGTATCGACCTTGGAACGACGAACTCCGTTGTCTCCATCATGGAGGGTGGGGAGCCTCGCGTGATTGCGAATCAGGAAGGCAGCCGCACAACGCCCAGCGTGATCGCGTTCACCACCAAGGGAGAAACTCTGGTCGGTGAGCCCGCCAAGCGACAGGCGGTCACCAACCCACAGAACACCATCTACTCCATCAAGCGATTCATGGGGCGTCGGCACAGCGAAGTGCAGGCTGAAGAAAAACTCGTGCCCTATGAAGTCGTCGGTGGACAGTCCGATTACGTGAAGGTCAACATTCACGGCAAGGATCATACACCTCCCGAAATCTCAGCACTGGTGCTGCGGAAACTCAAGGAAGCTGCAGAAAATCACCTCGGGCACAAGGTCAACAAGGCTGTGATCACAGTACCGGCCTACTTCAATGATGCTCAGCGACAGGCCACGAAGGACGCCGGACAAATCGCAGGTCTCGAGGTCGCACGCATCATCAACGAGCCGACTGCGGCCGCTCTTGCATACGGCCTGGAAAAGAAGCGTGAAGAAAAAATCTGCGTCTTCGACCTCGGCGGCGGTACCTTCGAC
>JALRDR010000323.1 GCA_023262145.1 Planctomycetaceae bacterium
GAGGGATCATCTGCAACGTGTCATCAGCAGCTTCTCAGATGTCTGCGAGCAACTGCAGAGCTGGCAGCAACTGACAGGCAGCAGGCCTCGACAGCACGCCCAGCAGTCGCTGGCTGAACATCTGCTGGACATCACAGCGCAACTGCAGCAACAGCGCACAGCACTCCGCGACTGGACGGCATGGAATGCAGCCGTCGCCAGAGCAGTACAGTATGGCCTTGGTTCGTTTGCTGCTGCCGTTCTGGAACAGGCCGTGCCTGCTGAGACAGCTGCCGAAGCATTTGACGTCATGTGGGTTCGCTGGTGGCTGCAGCACGAAATTGGTCGGAACGACCTGCTGTGTCGTTTTCGTGGCTTCACACATCAGGAAGCCATCCGTGAATTCGCTCGTATTGATGAAGCGGTGCGTGCCGCCGCAGTACCTCATGTCCTCAGTCGCGAAAATCGCCAACTGCCGGATCCGGGAACAGTGGCTCGAAAATCAGAGCTGGGCCTGCTGCGGCACCAGATCCAGCTGCAGCGTCCCAGCAAGTCCATTCGTGAAGTCATTGAGGCGATGCCGCAGTACTTCACCCGTCTGGCCCCCTGTCTGCTCATGTCGCCTCTGTCCGTGGCACAGTACCTTCCGGCAGAACATGAGGGGTTCGATGTGGTGATCATGGACGAAGCCTCACAGATCACAACCTGGGACGCAATTGGTGCAATTGCCCGGGGCAAACAGACCATCATCGTGGGTGACCCCAGACAGCTGCCGCCGACGAATTTCTTCGGACGCAACACTGATGACGAAGACAACGAGGAACTGGAGTATTTCGAGCAGGATCTGGAGAGCATTCTTGATGAAGCACAGGCAGCCGGGCTGCCCACCGTCCGGCTCAGCTGGCATTATCGCAGTCGACATGAATCGCTGATTGCCTTTTCCAACAGGCACTACTACGAAAGTCAGCTGCACACGTTTCCCTCGGCAGTAACCACAGACAGTGCCGTCACGCTGAAGCTGGTGGAGCAGGGGCAATTCGACCGCGGCAGAAGTCGCACAAATCGAACAGAAGCCGAGCAGATTGTGCGTGATTGTACCGAACGCATGCTGCTGATGCTGCAGGAACCGGAAGAGGTCCGGCTCAGCATGGCAGTGATCACATTCAACATTCAGCAACAGGCACTGATTGAAGACCTGCTGGACTCGGCCAGAAGACAGTACTCCGAGCTGGAGTGGTTTTTTGACGATGCCCGTGAAGAACCGTTCGTTGTGAAGAATCTCGAGAACGTTCAGGGCGATGAACGCGACTGCATTCTTTTTTCCATTACTTACGGTCCGGATGCCGAGGGTCGGCTGAGCCGAAATTTTGGTCCGTTAAATCGCCAGGGTGGTCATCGCCGTCTCAATGTGGCTGTCACTCGCGCCCGCAGGGAACTCACCGTCTACTCATCATTCCGCAGCGATCAGCTGAGTACAGATGGCATCAGACACAATGGGGTGTCTCACCTGAAGAGTTTCCTTGACTACGCTGAGCGTGGTGCTGCAGCATTGCCGGAAAGTCCGGAAATGGAAGCTGCTGCGCAGGAATCGTCGCTCGAATCAGCCGTTGCTGCACAATTGAGACAACGGGGCTGGACGCTGCAGCTCGGCATCGGTGTCTCCCGATTCCGTGTCAGCATCGGTGTGGTTGACCCTCACGACCAGGCACGATTTCTCGCCGGAATTGAGTTCGACGGGATTACCTATCGGGACGCCGCAGCCGCTCGCGATCGGGACCAGATTCGTGAACAGGTGCTCCGTGGACTGGGTTGGCGGATCTTCAGAGTCTGGTCTCCGGACTGGTGGTACAATCCGGACGGGGCAGCAGCAGAACTGCATCGCCAACTCACAGAGCTTGCCAGTTCCGATACTGCAGCGACTCCAGCGTTCGACAACAGTCCGCCAATGCCACCCTCCGATCACGGTTGATGGCGGATGCGTAGCATTCAGACTCAGTTTGCCTAAACTAGCCGGGCGGAAGGGCAGCCATTTCTGCCGATCCGACCACAAGTCTCTGAGTCATTCTCAATGAAGGGCCAATCTCAGATGCGTTCAGCTTTTTTCAGCCTGCTCGTGATTCTGTTGCCGGCAGGGGCACTCCTGAAGGCAGCGGAACCTGCTGCGTGTGCAGTTCCTCCCAATATCGTGCTCATCATTTCAGACGATCAGGCCTGGACCGACTACGGGTTTATGAACCATGAGGCGATTCACACGCCGAATCTGGACCGTCTGGCCGCAAACAGTGCATTGTTCCGCCGCGGCTACACGCCCACTCCGCTTTGTCGTCCGTCCCTGATGTCCATTATCACCGGACGCTATCCGCACCAGCATCAGGTCATCGGCAATGACCCAAAGTCAGAACCCGGTCTGAGCAGCGACGAGTACTCTGCTCGCAGGGCCGACCTGATCTCCCGGATTGACAACTGGTCCACAATTCCCGGTCGTCTCAAGGAACTGGGCTACCTGAGCCTGCAGACCGGGAAATGGTGGGAAGGAAACTGGTCCCGAGGCGGATTCACCCATGGAATGTCTCGCGGATTTCCGGAACGCGGAGGACGCCACGGAGATGACGGGCTGACAATCGGTCGAGACGGGATGGACACGGTCTTCAACTTTATCGATGACAGTGTCAGCCAGCAGAAGCCATTCTTCGTGTGGTATGCACCTTTCCTGCCGCATACACCTCACAATCCCCCGGAGCGTCTGCTGCAGAAATACCGCAATGACAGCCGTCCGCTGCCACTCGCAAAGTACTACGCCATGTGCGAGTGGTTTGATGAATCCTGCGGGCAGATCATGGACCACCTTGATCAGCGCAAGCTCAGCGAAAACACGATTGTGATCTACGTCACTGATAACGGCTGGATTCAGAGGACAGACGATATGGATCTGCCGGATCAATGGAAGCAGAGTTTTGCCCCTCGCTCAAAACAGACCACCTATGAAGGCGGTACTCGCACTCCAGTGATGATCAGCTGGCCCGGACATATCAGTCCTGCGGACCGCAATGACCTTGTTTCCACACTTGATGTCTATCCCACAGTCATGGCCGCTGCAGGACTGCAGAGTGAGTCTGACCTGCCCGGAGTCAATCTGCTGCCGGCATTGCTGGAGCAGTCAGAGATTCCCCGTAATCTGATTCTCGGCGAAGGGTTTACTCACGATATTCCTGATCCATCGAAGCCGGAGATCAGCCTGCTCACGCGCTGGTGTATTGAATCAGACTGGAAACTGATTCTCACGTACGAGGCACCCGCTGATGGCTACGCCGTGGTCCATGGAATCAATCCCCGGACACCTCAGTTGTTTGATCTTTCCAGCGATCCGTTTGAGCGGAAGAACCTTGCCGAAACCTATCCGGATGTGGTCCAGCGACTCGCAGGACACCTGCAGCAGTCATGGCATGTCACGAAGAAGCCGGTGGGGCTCTGAGTTTTACGGTACTTTCCCGAACGCCCTGCATCGTCCGGTTCACTCCTGTTTCAAGCTGTTCGTTTTACAATTCCAGCTGCAGCTGAGACATTTCATCTGTAGTCCTTGCAGGGCAGTCAGAGTACAGGGAGGCGGCCGCTGAGCCATCTCAGCACCGCCCTGACAACTGCTGTCCGGTCAACAATCCGTGTCAGGGAAAACGATGGGGCTTTTCAATCCGGCCAGCCTGCATATTGGCGACCAGAGATGGATACTTCCGGCAATTCTGCTGGCAGTTGCCGGAGTGTTGCTGACCGTTTGGCTGAGTCGCCACCGTCTGTACGCCGGGATGCAGCTGCCCGGGTTGCTCATGCGCGTCACCGCCTGGCTGCTGCTGTGTGTCTGCCTGATGAATCCTCTGTGGAGCAGTTCCCGGCCGCGTTCCGGAGCCAATGTGGTGGCCGTGGTCGCGGATGTCAGTCGCAGCCATCTCATCGCCAGCAATTCAGACTCAGCAACCAGAGCTGATGAACTGAAGGCTGTCCTGGAACAGGGTGAACGCACGGAGTCGGCGGGCTGGCTTACTCGCCTGAGCCAGGACTTTGAACTTCGTCGCTACACCATTGCTGATCGCCTGCTGCAGGTAAAGGACTATTCTGACACCAGTTTCGACGGTGCCGCCTCTTCACTTGGCACTGCGCTCAGAAGTCTGCAGCAGCGATATCAGGGACAGCCTCTGGCCGGCATTGTGCTGCTGTCCGATGGCAATTCCACGGACGCCCTTCCCGACGCTACCACTCTGCGACAACTGCCGCCGGTGCATGTCGTCGTTCCATCTGAGGATCCGGCATTGCCGGATGTGTCAGTCGGCGAAGTCTCGTCCACCCAGTCAGCCTTCGATGACGCGCCTCTGACAATCCTGGTCAACCCTCAGACCACCGCTGTGCGTACCGGAAAAATTGCCATCACTCTGGAAGACGACAGCGGCGTTCCAGTGGAAACAATTACCAGAGATGTCTCAGAAAAGACGCCGGTTCGCTTCACCCATCGTCCCACGGCCGGGGGTACCGTGTTCTATCGCATCCGAACCCAGCTGCTGAGTGACACCGATGGCAGCGTTGTTGAAGAAGCGACTGATGTCAACAACTCGCGTCTGATCAGTATCGATCGTGGGTCTGAGCCGCGGCGGATCCTTTATGTTTCCGGCCGCCCGAACTGGGACTTCAAGTTCCTGCGACGCGCCGTACAGACCGACTCACAACTGGATCTTGTCGCTCTGATTCGAATTGCTCGCAAGGAAGCTCGCTTCGATTTCCGAGGTCGTGAAGGGGAATCAGCAAACTCGCTGTACCGTGGATTTGACCGAGCAGATCCGGATACGGTGGAAGAATATGATGAAGCCGTAATGGTGCGGCTGAATACGAAGGACAGCGATGAGCTTGTGGGCGGTTTTCCGGAGTCAGCCGAGGAGCTGTTCCGCTACGACGCTCTGGTTGTGGATGACATCGAGGCTGAGTTTTTCACAGCGGACCAGCACGCACTGATCCATGATTTCGTCTCCCGCCGGGGTGGTGGTTTCCTGATGCTGGGTGGTCAGGAGTCCTTTCGCCAGGGTAACTTCGACCGCACACAAATCGGAGAGCTGTTGCCAATTGACCTGAGCAGACCTGCGGAGTTCCCGGATTCGCCACTGCGCATCAGTCTCACTCGGGATGGCTGGCTGCAGCCATGGATTCGCCTGCGCGATGATGAACTGCAGGAGGAGCAGCGACTGGAGGCAATGCCGGACTTTCTGACCCTGAATCCAGCGGGCTATGTGCGTCCGGGGGCCGTCGTGATGGCTCATGTCAGTGACTCCACCGGCACTCAGTGGCCCGCTCTTGTCACTCAGCGGTTTGGGCGAGGCAGAACCGGTGCACTGTGTGTGGGTGACTTCTGGCGCTGGAGGCTGCGACAGGGCCTCCAGGAGTACGAAGAGGCAATGCAGAGCCCGCTCCCCCTCGGCCCCCCGCAGCCTGCTGCATCTGAAGATCCGACAGACGACCTGAGTGATCATGCTCGTGCCAGTCGTCAGATGTTTCGCTGGCTCGTTGCCGATGTACCACGGCGACTGAATATCACTGTGCGTGAGGAGACTGAGAACGGAACCGGAGCCATGCTGCTTACCGCCGAAGTGCTCGACCCGGTCTTTCAGGCATCCGACAATGCCGAAGTCACCTTTTTGGTCACTTCTCCCGAAGGAACTCAACTGGAGCTTCAGGGCACCCCTTCCGACAGTTTTGCGGGACTCTGGGAGGCTCCACTCACCGCGATTACTGCAGGCCAGTGGACAGTCGAAGCAAGAGCCACCACGGGAGACGGAGACGAAAGCGAAGTGCTCACCGCTGCCTCCGGCTGGGCCTGTCAGCCGGACCAGAAGGAAATGGAGCGAGTAGGGGTCAATCGCCCGGTTCTTGAAGAACTGACCTCACAGACAGGCGGCCGCATCTGGACTGCGGACGAGGTTGAGGATCTTGCTCGACTGATACCTGGGGAATCTGTACCACTGACAGAGATCTGGTCGTGGCCCATCTGGAATACCTGGTTTGTTTTCATGGTCGCTGTCGTGCTGTTGTCAGCGGACTGGACACTGCGACGCAGGGGAGGTCTGCCATGAATCGTTACTCATTTGTTCAGCAGTTTGCCCGACTGATGTTGCTCGCCACCCCCATGCTGACTCACATGGCGGTCTCAGCTGCGGAGGAACCTGGCGGTCCGGATCTGTTGCTTGTTGTCGGAGCCCCCGGGCTCGACGACTACAAAGCTGGATTTGCAGAGTGGGCGGATCGCTGGATGACAGCGGCCGCAGCCGCCGACGTGGGCCTGCATGTGATTGGCACGGAGCCGGAAGAATCAGCAGCAGACTCGGCAAGCGCGTCACCTCCGGAGGCAGCTGAAACTGATCGCGATCAGTTCCTGCGGATGCTGCATGAACAGACGATTTCCGATTCCGCTGAGCCACTCTGGCTGGTCTTCATCGGCCATGGCACATGGGATCAGAAAACTGCGCGACTGAATCTGCGGGGCCCGGATGTCTCAGCAGAGGAGATTTCGGCAGCGCTGCAGAACAGCAGCCGTCCGGTTGTCGCAATCTTCTGCTGCTCAAGTTCCGCACCATTTCTGAATGCACTCTCTGCTCCCGGTCGCGTGATCATCACGGCAACAAAAGATGGAGCTGAAAGCCAGTACAGTCGTTTTGGTGCGGCGTTGTCCGCCGCTGTGACCAGCCGCGAAGCCGATCGGGATCAGGACGGGCAGGTCTCACTCCTGGAAGCCTGGCTTTATGCGTCGCTCAGGACAGCAGAGTTCTACGAGCAGGACGGACGTCTTGCTACGGAACACTCTCTGCTTGACGACAACGGCGACCAACGAGGCATTCGTGCTGAATCTGTTTCCGACATGACCGCGGAAGAGCGAGATATTGCAGACCCGCCCATCGACGGAGCACTGGCAGCGACCATCAGCTTTGTACGCAGTGAGGCGGAACGCCGCATGACTGCTGACCAGCGATTGCTCCGTGACGTGCTGGAGGTCCAGTTGCGGGCACTGAAAGTCCGTCGCAGGGACATGGATGAAGCCGACTATCTACAGCGACTGGAAGACCTGCTGGTCCCGCTGGCAAAACTCTATGAAGAATCTTCAGCGCCCTGAATCCACCGGATTATTACTGCGAGGCGCCTGCGGTGTCCCCTGCAGTTGCATTCAGGCAGCGATCAATCTGGCGAACAGACTGTCGCAATCGCTGACAGTTCTCCACGATTGCCAGCCGTAGAAATCCCTCGCCGTCCGGACCGAAACCTCGCCCGGGACTGACAGCAACGCCGCCTTCATTCAGCAGCTTCATGCAGAAGTCGATGGATCCCATCGAACGCCACTTTTCCGGAATCTCTGACCACACAAACATTCCTGCCCTGGGTACAGTCGGGTTCCATCCAATCCGCCGCAGACCATCGCACAGGGCATCGCGTCGCGCCTGATATTCCTCAGAAATATCGTCGATGAACTGATCGCAATGCCGCATGGCCACAATCGCTGCAATCTGGATTGGCTGAAAGATTCCGTAGTCGTAGTAGCCCTTGATCGTTGCCAGCGCCCGCACCATTTCACGGTTACCGCAGCAGAAGCCGATCCGCCAGCCCGCCATGCTGTACGACTTGCTCATTGACGTCATTTCCACACCCACCTCCAGGGCTCCCGGTGTCGCCAGGAAGCTGGGGGCCTTGTATCCATCAAAGCAGATATCCGCGTAGGCAAAATCGCTGATCACAAGGAAGGAGTGCTTTTTGGCCAGTCGCACCAGTTCCACATAGAAGTCCTGCTCAATCACTGTGGAGGACGGATTATGCGGGAAATTGACAATCACAACCTTGGGCTTGGGAACGAGATGCTCGCAGGTATAGGCGATATTCCGCAGATACTGCTCCGGATTTCGAACATCCAGAGTAATCACATTGCCGGAGGCAAGCATCACTGAATAAACATGGATAGGAAAGGAAGGCGCCGGCACGATTGCGGTATCACCGGGTCCCATGAGTGCCAGACACATGTGACTGAACCCTTCCTTGGAGCCAAGGCAGGCCAGCACTTCGTCGTCTGCGTTCAGCTCAACCCCGTAGCGCTTGGAATAGCGCTTGGCCACTTCCTTACGCAGGTTTCCGATCCCGTTGGAAACGGAATAACGATGGTTCCGGGAGTCAGCCAGTGACTCTTCGATTTTCTGCACAATGCGTGGATCAGGAGGATCTGTGGGATTTCCCATACCAAGGTCGATCACGTCAACCCCGTCAACTCGCAACTGATACTTCCGTTTGTTGATCGCTCCGAACAAATACGGAGGCAGTCTCCGTACACGGTCCGCAACGGGAATGGAAAACGGATTGTCTTCAAAAAGAACTTCAGATTCGCTGCGCATGAGTGCTTCCGAATAAAACTGAACACTTCAGTCACTGTTTTCAGGCCCGATGCAGAGCCCGGATTCTACGGTCTCCGAACGCCCGCTCCAGCACTTTCCGTTTCCATTCCGCGAGTTCACCAACCATGAAAACTGTCGCTGCTGACCCGTCTTCTGTGATCGGCATCTCCGCGTGGCGATTGCAGTTATTCCGCTCGGGCTGGCAGTTCATTCTCCGCCATAGTGAAAACAGAGCCTTTCAATCTGCTGCATAACTGCCAGCTGACGAATTCTGCTTCGGGAGGAACGCAGCTGGAGCACCGGGGAATATCCCAGATTATGATCCAGAATTGCGAGAGCTGCCCGCACATCATCCGCCAGCAGTCTGTCTCTGCCGGCCTGCAGGGCGCGTAAGCGAGCCGTCCATAATGTGGCCGGGAACATCAACGCCAGCGTGCGAAAGCCATCGAGCAAACTGTAGTCGTAGAACGCGCGGCCGAAGAAGTGATTCCCCTGGAGCTTGACGTGAAAGTACCGCTCAAACAACTCATCGGTCTCACCCGGAAGCTCCCTGCCGAACGCCTCCACCGCTGCAAATGAAACCGGCTGGTGCGGCCCCGCCGCTGATTCTCCGAATGCTGTCCGCACAGAAGCGGGATCGTCCAGAGGAGGTACCAGACCGCGACCGGAAGTGAATCGAAGACCGCTGGTCAGCATTCGCAACCTGTGCTTCCAGCCCTCCAAAACACTCCGCTGTGTATCATGTCGGAGCAGCTGAGCAATCAGCTGGCGAAACATCATCCGGCCGGTTCGAGACGGTGGCAGCGTCCCGTATCCACCCGCGTCGCACGCACGCCGAGCCGCCTCCACCAGAATCGTCATCACCTCAGACAGGTTATTTTCCTGGAGCATCTCTCCGTCTACCTGCTCCAGAAACTGGAACCAGGCCAGTGTCTGCAACAGACGCTCTTGAAACGGGAGACTTCTGTCTGCCAGTCCGCGCTCCAGAAATGCCATCAGAACCCGCAATTCATCCCAGCTCACGCTGCGACGATTCGCCAGTACGGGCAGCTCTGCATTCCGGAAATCAGCCGGAACAACCTCACGACACAATGACTGCAGTTGTTCGCGTTGAGCAGTCACGCGGGTACCAAGGCTGGACACTACCGACGGGCAACTGAAACGAAGACTGACCGTCAGCCCGTTTCCGGCAGGATGGATCGCGTATGGATAAAGTCGACAGGCCAGCGGCTTCGCCGGTTCACCGAACCTTGTATGAATCCGACACAGCCCACCGGAATCCAGAAAGACACAGGCACCATCATCCTGATGGTTCAGACGCCAGCCTGCGCCAAGTGGTACGATCAGGGGGCGATCTCCCGGGACTCCCTGTGCAACCGTCCAGTTCTGTTTTTCAATCCGCTGTTTCTCATCCTCTGAGAGGTTGATCTGGTGCTCCCGACAGCAGCCGCCACAGTTGTGACAACTCCAGTTCTGCTGCACCGGAAGTAGAACATTCGGATCTGACATTACTGACGGTTCCCTGAACCACTGACTCAGCACATCGACACGGACACTCCAAAAAAAAAGCTCTGGCCGATCAGCCAGAGCTTCTCACAGATGTGATCTTACTCTCAGGAACGCTTCTCGGCTGTGCAGGTTCCGTGAGTTTCCGCCATAGATGTCTTCTGCTCTGTAATGCCTGGGCACTGCGGTGCCATCTCAGCATTCAGTTCCTTGTAGGCAGCCCATTCTGCAGGCAGATTGTCTTCATGAAAAATTGCAGCGACCGGGCATTCCGGCACACATGCTTCGCAGTCAATGCACTCATCCGCATGGATGAACAGAATTGCTTCACCTTCATAGAAACACTCTACGGGGCAAACAACAACACAGTCGGTGTACTTGCAGTTGAAGCACGGTTCAGCAACAACGTGAGTCATTGAGATGACCTTTCCTGCCTGTCAGTATGGCACAATCGTTTATGGAGCAACGCATCGGCTTGGTGCCGCGTTTTTTCTGGTTCCGTTACCAGCAGTGACAACTGCCGGACGCCCATGTTATATGCCATCGTTTTCGGCATTTTCCAGATTCCTTTCCCGGCTGATTTCCGGGCGCGTCAAATTGAGACGCAGTCTCTGCTTACACAGGCGACTTCTGCGTGCAGAACGGTCTTTTTGAGCCAGGTTTCAGCATTCGCTACGGCATATTCTGCCGGTTGAGAATGAAAACTGCTCCCGCCGCCCCTCAGGCAACCTTCTGAATGTAAAACGAGGTCGGCACTGAATCCTCGTGAAGAGTCGGTATGGCACGTTTCAACGCCGGAAAATGATCATGCCGCAGGTAATTCAATGCCGCCAGGATCTGCCAGCCGGAATTCCCGCTCAGGAATGCCTCCAGCAGGTACTGCTCATTCCAGAACCGCACCTTGTCCACAACCCACTCTCGAAGGTAGTCTCGCGGAGTGAAAATGTCGTGGATATGGACGATTACTCCCGGTTTCAATTGTGGAAGTAACTCCAGATATTCACACAGAACATCCCCCTGCGGACGGATGACGTGTGAAGAATCAATGAACAACATATCACCGGCTGTGAGGCTGTTGAACACTCCCCGGTCAACGCTTTCCACACGCTCACGGATCACCTGGACACCATTCTGTTCCAGCCATGGGCGTTCATATGGCTCCACACAGATGTGGTCACACTCGTAACCGGAATCTTCCTGACGATTGCGACGCACTGCAGCCACCGCTGCCAGCGTGGAAAAGCCGCTGCCAATCTCCACGATTCGCCTGGGCTTTTTGCTGCGAATCATGGAATACCAGACCTCAGCATCACCGGAATCAAAGAACCCGTTGTCCGGTCGATAAATCCGCAGTCCTCCCTGCTCATGGGGCCCCCGCGACATCAACTGGCGCAACTCTTCCTCATGCCCGAATTCTTCCAGCAGACACAACTGCCCGTCCTCATTCAGGTCAATGCCGGGAAGTGTTCGCGGGCGGTCCAGTTCATGCTGCAACTGCTGAAAGTCGATCAGCGGCTCGTAGTAATGACTGGAAATCGGAAAGACGCCTGCACAATCCAGCGCCTTGCGGCACAGTGGCATACGTTCCACGCCAGCCCGTCGCAGCACTCGCATCAGAATCGACGATGGCAACATGAATGGCGCCATCGAGACGTCAAGCGTTCTGAGAATCGTTCTTTTGAGCAAGTTCAATGCAGCCCTCCCTGAATTCCAGGCATGAGCCCGGAATGATGAGTCCCATCCATCCGTGGCGGGGATGGAATCTGCCCATTGCTGCAAGGAAAAGCACCACTTACCCTGACGGCGGAGTTCAGATTCCGCCTGTCTCATCGAAAGAATCGTTAATGGTTGTGCAGCCCGTTTTGCGGCTAATCCGACGAAGGAGGCCTTTGAGGACTTTGCCGGGCCCAACTTCGTAAAAATCGTCACAGCCGGCATCAAGCATAACCCTGACGGAATCCTCCCACCTGACAGGACTAATAACCTGCCTGATCAGCAAATCCCGAATTTCTTCCGGGTCTGAATGGGTCTTTGCGTCCACATTGGACACCACCGGTATCTTTGGTGACCCGATCTTTACCTGACTCAGAACTTCTGCCAGCGCCTCGTCAGCCGGACACATGATTGACGTATGGAAAGCTCCGGCCACCGCCAACGGAATTGCTCGGCCACCAGCTGCTGTGGCAAGCTCTGCTGCTCGCTCGCAAGCCGCATTTTCCCCGCTGACAACGAGGTTCCCCGGACAAAGGAAATTGGCAATGCGAATCGCCCCCAGAGCAGACGCTTCGCTGCAGATCTGCTCAACCTGTTCTCGCTCCAGCAACAGAATGCTGACCATTCCGGATGGCTGAGCATCTGCGGCAGCCTGCATCGCCTCACCGCGACGTTTGACCACTCGCAGCCCATCTTCAAACGACAACGCACCGGCAAACACGAGTGCCGTGTATTCGCCAAGGCTCAGGCCAGCGGCAATCTCACAGGAAGAAATCACCTCAGGATGATCTCGGCGGAGCATTTCCAGAGCGGCCAGACTGGTGACAAATAAGGCCGGCTGACTGATGACGGTGGAGTCCAGCTGCTCAGCTGGACCGTTGAAGCAGAGTGCGGCGAGGTCATAGCCGAGGATCTGAGCAGCCTGGCTGTAAAGATCTCGAACCACCGGCATCGCTTCGCACAAACGCCGCCCCATGCCTACGTGCTGTGCCCCCTGACCCGGGAAAAACAATGCAGTCTTTGACATAACGACCTCTTCGTATTCGTGGCATTCTTCGCTGCAGAGACCCGGCCGCACGTGAACTCAGCGGATCCTGATGGCCTCCCGCCCTTGTGTCGCCCCCTGCAAAGACGACCATGCAGCACCTATTCTGATCTTCTTCGAAGTGAATTCAGCCGGGCCGCAGCCGGGATTCAGGATTTCCCGGAAACGCAAGCGGACAACATCAGCAGCGGCTCAGACGACCTTCGGATCAGCGCTGGAAGGAGTTCCCAGCAACTCTGTGATCTGAGCATTGATGTGGTGATTGTCGAATTCAGTTGCCATCCTCAGGGCATTGCGAATCGACCGCGGATCACTTGCCCCGTGGCAGATAATACAGACGCCATCCACACCCAGAAGTGGTGCCCCACCGGACTCGCGGTAGTGAAACTGCTCCGTAAGCCGATTCACAAGCTGATGTGCAAGGTCACGCTCTGTGGACAGTTCCTGCATGAGCGTCTTGCCGACCGTCCGCAGCATGAATTCTGCCATGCTCTCGCTGACCTTCAGCACAACGTTGCCCACAAAGCCCTCGCAGACAATGACGTCTGCATTGCCGTGATAGACGTCGCGACCCTCAATATTGCCGACGTATTGATGACGAATGACAGAGTTGAGCAGACCAGTATGCGTCTCGCGATACAGGTCTGTCCCTTTCCCCTCTTCGCTGCCGATATTCATCAGGCCAACTCGGGGCTCTTCGATACCCAGCATTTTCTGGGCATAGACAGCCCCCATCATCCCGTACTGCACCAGATGTTCAGCGCGGGCCGCCGGGTTTGCACCCACATCAATCAGGATGCAGGAACCCTTCATCGTTGGCAGTCGCACTGCGATCCCGGGACGCCGCACGCCACGCAAAAACCGGCGCGTGCGCAGACCCGCAGCGACCACCGCGCCAGTATTTCCGGCACTGACCACTGCGTCTGCATTTCCAGTCGCCAGCAACTGCCATGCTCTTGCGATTGAACAGTTGGGCTTTTCACGCAAGGCAGTTGTCGGCTTCTCATCCATACCGACAAACCCCTCAGATTCCACAATGGAAACTGAAGCGGGAAGCTGACCAATTCGAGCAATCTCTGATTCAAGCTGTGCTCTGTCTCCGACCAGCATGACCTGCAGTTCGGAGTTCAGCTCGACGGCTTCCAGAGCTCCCTCGAGATTGGGCGCGACACCGAAGTCTCCGCCCATTGCGTCCAGTGCAATCCGCATCAGGACTATTCCTCACCTTCCTCAATGAGGGTTCTGCCCTGGTAATACCCGCAGTTCGGGCAGATTACGTGAGAAGGAGCAAGCGTGCCGCATTGTGAGCACTTGGCAAGCTGCTTCGGCTGAATCGAATTGTGGCTGTTACGTTTGCGAGAACGTGACTTGGAATGCCTTCTCTTTGGTTGAGGCATGACTGTCTTTCCGAATTCAAGCTGACTTCAAAAACGAGATGAGTTGCCGATTGTGAGCCACCGCGTTCCTGCGGCGACCTGCTTTCCAGCAAGGAAAACACAACTTCCATCAATTTCTTCAGGTTCCACATCCCGGGATGCAACAGGCGAAATAACTTCGTCGTCAACAACACGGGATCTTCGCAGTCAATTCTGCCGCAAATACGCCAGAATCCCGCGAACAGTATCAATTCACCAGAATTGTCGTTGAGTACGCCGTTTGCCGACGGAACTACCCACCAACCGCTTCCGCGAGACTTCCGGAGTTTTGACTGAGGTCCGTCGGCAGCGCTGCTGGCAGATTGGAAATCTGGAGTACTTCGCACGCTTGCAAATTCACACAACTGCTTTCCAGGATGCAGTTTAGGAATTCAGCCGGCGGCCAGTAACAGCTGCTCGCGACGGAAATCTTTAACAACATTGCCAACCCGGATGGTCAGCCCGGGAATGAGAATCGGGTATGCTGCCGATAATCCTGCCCAAAGTCAAGGACGGCAAGGAGCTTAGCGAGATTCTCCCTGTTCCGGCGAAACGCACACCCTGGCCGCGACGAAAGACACTGTCATGCACGACATGACGAGTTCCAATTGTGCGGTGGCACTGCCGCAGCACTATTCGTAGCGCAAGGCATCGATCGGATCAAGTCGACTCGCGCGCCATGCGGGATAAAGCCCGAACACCAGCCCAACGACTGCCGCAAAGATCATGGCGACAATTCCTGCAGGCAGCGACACCACTACCGGCCAGTCCGCCCCCGGGCTCACGTTGTTGATCAGTGTCGTAATTCCCACAGATGCTGAGATTCCCACGATCAGCCCAATGACTCCGCCAAAACAGCTCAACACCACAGACTCAATCAGAAACTGCACCAGAATATCACGTCCGCGAGCCCCCACGGCCATGCGAATTCCAATCTCCCGAGTCCTCTCTGTCACGGACACCAGCATGATGTTCATGATCCCGACACCGCCGACAATCAGGGAAATTCCGGCAATGGATGAAAGCAGAGCAGTCATCATGCCGGTAATCGTCCCAAACAGCTCGGATAACTGAGCACTCGTCACAACCTCAAAGTCCGTCTTTTGTCCTGGAGGAATCCGGTGCCGATCTCGCAGCAGCTGCTGGATTTCGCTCTTCGCCGTTTCAATCAGCTCCGGAGCTCGAGCTCCCACAAGAATGGCCGCAACGTCTCGAAATGCCGATCCCTGCAAGCGGCGTTTCACCGTCGTATACGGCATCAGAATGATGTTGTCCTGGTCATCGCCCGTGAGTGAAGCACCTTTCTGCCCCAGCACTCCCACCACCGTAAACGGTATGTTGCCAATTCGCAGCTGCTCACCCAACGGATTCCCGGCAGGAAACAGCTGCCGCACAATCGTGTAGCCCACCACGCAGACGCAGTTGCCGGCCCGCTCGTCTCGCTCTGTGAAAAAACCACCGGCATCCAGATCCCAGCTGCGAACGCTCAGATAGTCCACACCAACGCCCCACATCTCCCGAGGCTGCATGTTGCTGTTTCCACGCACCACCGGGCGAGCCCCGAAGACCAGGGGGGAACTGGCGAGTACCGAACTGCATTCGCGACCGATCGCTGCAGCATCAGAATCAGTCAGCGTGATCATACTGCCCGACTGCACTCCGCGACGACGCTGCTGACTTGGCTGGACTACCAGAAAGTTGGAGCCAATTGACTGAATCTGATTCTGCAGCAGCTGTCCGGCACTGGTCCCGACGGAGACCATGGTGGTGACGGCAGCAATTCCAATCACAATTCCCAGCACAGTCAGTGCCGCCCGCATCTTGTTTCGCAGCAGCGCTCGAATTGCGACAGAAACTGTCAGCAGAAAACTCATGGTGTCTCCCGTGGACGAATTCCCGTCACCACTTCAGCTCCGGCATCCAGTGCACCGCTGAGAATCTGCGTGAAACGATAATCGCTCTCACCAACCACAACTTCCACCGCACGCAGCATTCCGGAGAATCCATCGGTCATGTGTGCCGGAACCTGGCGACCATCAGCTTCCGCCTCAGCCGCCGTTTCTCTCACCCAGACCACGCGGCGGGCTGCATTTGCAGCTGCACTGGCGACTTCATCGACAGGAGGCGTCAGCGCGGAACGAGCAGACTCCTCGTTGGCCTCCTCCTGCAGCGTCAGCTCCAGAAAGTGCCGATCGGATTCGCGAACCTGCGGCTTCTCCGGATTGAATCGCAATGCCTCATTGGGAATCTTCTTCACGTCTTTCAGTTCCACAACCTGAAACGTCAGGCTGGCCGTCATCCCGGGAAGCAGTTTGAGCTCAGGGTTGGGCGTGGCCACGATGACCGGATACGTCACAACGTTCTGATTCACTGTGGGTGAAATTCTGATCTGCACGATCCGGGCGTCCCGGAAAACTTCATCCGGATACGAATCAACCGTGAAGTAAATCGGCTGCCCGGAGTCCTGTACGGATCGAATCAGTCCGATATCAGCCTCATCAACGGAGGCGGTAATGTGCATCTCTTCTCGCATGCGGGGAGCGATCACAAACATTTCCGGAGTCTGAAACTGGGCTGCCAGTGTCTGCCCCGGATCGATCAGACGTTCGATTACAATGCCATCCACAGGTGAGGTGATACGGGTGTAGCCGACGTTTGCCCGTGAGTTTTCGAGGTTGGCTTCGGCCTGACTCACTCCTGCTTCCGCAACCTGCAACTGAGCCTCCAGGGCGATACGCGAAAACTTGTACTGATCAAGTTCGGCCTGCGATATGAACTCCGCATCCTCTTCACGCAGCTTTGTTGACCGCCCCTCATCATTGATGGCTCGCTGCAGCTCCGCCTTCACTCGGTCGACTTCCGCCAGACGCGTCTTCAGAGCTGCTTCGTCACGTGCGACGGAGGCGTTGTAGATGCGCGGATCAATCTCAGCCAGCAGCTGCCCCTCAGTGACCTCCGTGTTAAAGTCAACATACAGGGCTTCGATGGGGCCGGATACAAAACTTCCCACACGCATCCTGTCTACCGGGTTGACTTCACCCGTCGCATTCACAGAGATTCTCAGATCACCGGTCTGAATCTCTGCAGTGCGAAACTTTGGCTGATTGCGTGCTGCAAGCCAAAGCTGCCCCCGACGAACGGCGAAATAGCTGCCGGCAAGCAAGACACCCACAATGATCAGAATTCTGATAAGCGACTTCATCGTCCTGTAACTTTCGTGGTCCCGCTGAGCTCTGAGCAGGGGAACAGTCCCTGGCGAACAGACAGGCGGATGTGCACATCCGGAAGGTGCATGCTGCACGTGTCAGATACCAATGCGAAAACACATCAGCTGATCAGATTGACTACTGTATCCTCGAGAGGCATGTTTTCCATCATCTGTTTTGGCAGCCGACAGGCAATCCGCACGCGAGTTGACTGGTCGTCCAGGTAGATCCGACTTCGTTCCTCTGCATGTCGAGTTAACCAGGCAAACAGTCGGCCGTTGCCGGTACCAGTCTCAATCTCTGCCTCAACGAAACCACCGGCAAGGCGAGCTGCGACCTTCGCCGCCAGCTGTTCCAGTCCGCTGCCGGACGCAGCACTGATGGTGACTGTATCACCATAGCGATGGCGGAGCACATCAACAAAGGACTGATCCGTAACGCGGTCGACCTTATTCAGGACCAGCAGTACATCGGGGACTTTGACTCCGATCTCATCAAGCACCTGATACACCGTCGCGATCTGACGCTCAGCATCAGGACTACTGGAATCGACCACGTGCAGGAGCAGATCGGCATGCCGCGCTTCCTCCAGTGTTGAACGAAAGGACGCAACCAGATGATGCGGCAGATTCCTGACAAACCCCACGGTATCACTCAGCAGGACTTCCCCGAACGCAGGTACCCTCCAGCGGCGAGTTCTGGTGTCGAGCGTAGCGAACAACTTGTCCTCAACCAGCACATCCGCGCCGGTCAGTGCGCGCATCAATGTACTCTTTCCGGCGTTCGTATAGCCGACCAGCGAAACGGTGATCTGATCACGCCGTCCTGAGACCGTTCGGGACCGGCGATCCTCCACCGCAGCCAGCCGCTGTTTGAGCTCAGAGATTCGGCGGTCAATCAGCCGACGGTCGGTTTCCAGCTGCTTTTCACCAGGACCGCGACCAGCCCCCAGACCTCCGGTGCCGCCCCCCCCAACTCGCTCAAGGTGAGTCCACATCCGCTTGAGTCGAGTGCGGTAATACATCAGCTGCGCCAGTTCCACCTGCAGCATGGCTTCGTGAGTCTGGGCGTGAGTGGCAAAAATATCAAGGATCACTTCTGAGCGATCCACAATCGGCTTCTCCAGAATCTGCTCCAGGGACCGCCCCTGGGACGGCGTCAGATTGTTGTCGAAGATCACCATCTGTGCTTCGGCAGATTCCACCAGCTCCTGCAGCTCGCGCAACTTTCCGCTGCCCAGACATGTCGAAGGCGCAGGTGTGTCACGAAACTGGACAATTTCTCCCACCACTTCCACACCCGCGGTACTGACCAGTCCCCGCAACTCCGCCAGCGCCTCTTCTCTGGAAAACCCATCGTCCGGATTGAATACCCCCGCCAGAATTGCCCGCTGGCTGGCTACCTTCAGTGACTCTCGTTTTGGATCGCCCAAGTGGTACTGCCCTCTGCTGCTGTTATTTTCTGTTGAACTGGCCGAAATGGAACTGGCCGAAACGGAACTGGCTGAAACTGCACTGGCCGAAACGGAACTGGCTGAGACCCGCTGCCAATCATTACTGCCAGTCCGGACGATCAGCTGCGGGAATGGTATCTTAGAGTTGTCCGGGCCTGAATACACCTTTGCCGGGATTCAGCCGGGGAAGCTTCTGCAACCTTCTGCAGGCTGACGCTGTCAGATTCCACTTGCATGTCCGCCACAGAATGCTCAGCATAGCCTCGTGTGCTGTGCAGCATTGTTTCTGGTCAACGGTCATCCCACAGTCCTCGACTGACCTTTTTGCGAAATTCCCTGGTTTTATTCCCGTAATTCCCTGCCAGAACCCGGAGTCATTCTGAGTGAATTCGTCAGCCAGCATGGCCACTCGACGACACATTCTGCGCCACGGCATGATCGGGGCCGCCAGTGGTGCCGCGTTGCTACAACTACCGGAACTGCTGGCTGCAGATTCAGCCTCCTCCAGCAGTCCGCGGTCGTGCATCTTCATTCACCAGTACGGTGGTCTGAGCCAGCTGGACTCGTGGGACCCCAAACCAGATGCTCCGGCTGAGCTGCGTGGCCCCTATCGCCCGATCTCCACACGCACTCCAGGATTTCAGGTCGGCGAACTGATGCCGTCACTGGCGGCAATCTCCGATCGCTACTGCGTCATCCGTTCACTCAGCCATCGTGTACCCGTTCACAACGTCGCCAACGAAATGCTGCTTGCCGGTTCATCCAGTCCGGCAGCCGATGCACCTTCGCTCGGGGCGATCGTTTCGCGGCTTAGTCCCTCCCGCTCAAATCTGCCCTCCCACGTCTGGCTGCAGAAATTTGGCGGTGGGGCAGCTCCCGCTGAAAAGGCGTACCTCGGCGGAGGATTTCTGGGGATCGAACATGCCCCCCTGCTGGCCGCCGATCGTGGACTCAGCCGTAACGCCGGACCTGCAGCATTCTCGTCTCCTGCCGACGTCTCGGCCGAACGACTGCAGACAAGGGCCGAATTACTGCAGAATCTGCAACTGACCGACAACCCTCGTGACAGTCAGCTCGATCGGATGACCAGCCTGCAGCAAAGAGCTCTGGATCTCGTCCAGAGCGGATCGGCACGTCGCGCCTTCGATCTCGATCAGGAGCCGGCAGCAATGCACGAACGCTACGGTCGCCATCCGTTTGGCAGCAATCTGCTGCTGGCCCGTCGCCTGATTGAATCCGGTGTGCGTCTGGTCAATGTCGTGGCCTGGATGGGGCTTGCCCCGAACGATCGTTTTGTCAGCGTGGAAACCTGGGACATGCACGGAAATGCCGGTATTGGCATCTTCGATAATGGCTGGAACGGACTGGGGTGGGCGTTGCCTCGAGCCGATGCTGCAGTGGCGACTCTGATTCTGGATCTGGAAGAACGCGGACTGCTCGACTCCACTCTCGTCGTTTTTGCAGGAGAATTTGGTCGTACTCCTCGAATCAGTCGCGGAGCTTCCGCGATCGGACGCGATCACTGGCCAAATTGCTATTCCGGGATGCTCGCCGGCGCTGGTATTCCGGGCGGGCTGGTCTACGGCGAATCCGATGACACCGCAAACATCGGTCGTATTGTTGGTGCAAATGGTTCACAGGGTGTTGCAACACTTGCTGCGAAGTCTCCATACTCAATCACATATGCAGAGAAGCAATGGGGAACATCATTTGGTCTCCGTGCTGCATACATTGGAAATGCCTCTGGAAACTTCACATACCCTGATTCAGCTGCAACATCAGCTTTCCTAGGTGAAGCAAAGCAAGCTGCAGATGGAATTGTTACCTTTGATTACAACACAAAGGTTCCAGGCGTCACCTCCATATCCGTTGACCTGCACAAGTACGGCTACACCTCGAAGGGCGCATCGGTAGTGATGT
>JALRDR010000450.1 GCA_023262145.1 Planctomycetaceae bacterium
TCGGCAGTTGAAACCCAGCCGGACAGGCCGTGAATCTGGCTGCTGCTTCCGGTCAGATGCCGTTTTCGACCGGGTCCTGGCGGGTTTAGCGAAGGGGCTTACGTCCAGCGGGGCGCGGATTGATCTGACGTTGTTGAACAAAGACGGAACAGTCTTCAGATTACTCCTGCAGCAGTGCCAGTCCGTGAAGTGCGAGGCTGTCAATGCTGCGCGCCTCAGGCAGGTGATCGGCCAGTTGTCGCCCGCCTCCACCGCTGACAAGGACGATTGTCGGCTGCGGATGTGGCCATTGCCGGCGGATGGCGGATTCCAGCCCGGAGATAATTTCTCGTACTGCCCCGAGCTGACCGAGGAACAGGCCGGAGAGCATTGCCTCCCGCGTATCCCGGCCGGGTACCGTTGGCAGTGTTGGCAGTGTTTCATCGACATCCAGCAGGGGCAGTCGGGCCGTGTAGTCATGCATTGCGCGCGCGGAAAGTCGCAGTCCCGGCAGGATACTGCCGCCTCGAAATACATTATCAGCGGTGAGCAGATCGACGGTTGTTGCGGTTCCGGAATCGACCATGATGACATTTCTGTCAGGCCCGCACAGATGCCTGGCGGCAACCGCATTGAGCAGTCTGTCGATTCCGGTGAATTCCGGGTGCCGCACGTCAAGCTGCAGTGGAATCTGGCTGTAGCTGCGGATGACCTGTGGCGGGTCTGACGGGAATGGCCAGTGCTGAATGAGCGCTTCGCGAAGATCGGGATTGCTGCCGGCGAGCTTGATGCGATGGTGATGCTGCTCCGGCAGGTTCCGATCCGCCCACTCGCGCACAGCGGTAATCAGTGATTCGACTGTCTGCAGTTGCACAGCTTCAATGGTGTCGATGCTGAGTTGTCCGGAAGCCGACCGTCGAAACAGCCCGAGCTTTGCGCGGGTGTTGCCAATATCGACGGCGGCAATGATTGAATCGGCAGACTGCATCACATGAGAGCTCAGACAGGGACCCGCCGGGACCGTTCGGTCTCGGCACAGATTCAGTTGGACTGGGCTGCTTTCTTCTGACGTTCGGCAGCGCGGGCGATCCAGGTTGCGGGATCTTCCTCGAACGCAGCCTTGCAGCCGGAGCAGCAGACCCAGTAGGAGCGGCCCTTGTACTTGAGTTCTGTGGTGCCGAGCCCCTCGGAGATGATGCAGGTGCGTTCGGCGTAGTCGCTGTCGCTGAGTGCAAAGGAAGTGCCGTCACGTTGGGTAGAGACTGTGTCGTGGCGGCTGAATGCGGCATTGCCACGACGACGGCCTACTTCCAGCAGATAGCGATTGTTTTCCTGCTGGGTAATGGCCAGTTGCCATTGCTCACCTGCGTCATCGGCTTCATCCTGTTCCAGTTCCAGTCGAAAGACTTTCTGCGGTTTGTCGTCATCCCCCATGACTTCGTGCGGCTTCTCCGTGAAATCACCGCGAAATGTTCGCGCGGTTCCGTCAAGATCTTCACCCACAAGAACAAATTGCTGCGCCGCTATATCCCAGGTCAGGCGACCGGAATGCAGATAGGGACTTTTATCGGAAGCGATGACCAGCGCCGGTTCTTCCGGGCTGGACTGCAGATCCCAGAGCCATTCGTGGCTGTCAACGGCCTTGAATTCGCCGAACTGTCGGCGTGTGGTTCCACGCCATTGTCCCAGCAGGATCTGAATGGGTTTCAGCTTTCCGATAATCTGTTCCACCTTCTGATCGGCTGTCATTGCAGAGGGATCTGCTGTCTTTGAGTCGTCCGCAGATTCAGAGCCCGCTCCGGAAAACGTCAGCGGCCGAAACTCACGAGCTGGTTTTCCCGGAGACGTGGTGTCGTCGGAAGAGTCGGGAACAGCAGTGCTGCCGTCCGATTGCGGGTTGGCATTGGAACCTGCGACAGCCGGGGGGGATTCTGAGGAGCAGCCGCAGGTGAGCATCAGAATGCAGAATCCGCCGACAGCAGCTGCCTTCAGGGAGGTTGGCGTGGCGAAAGTTGAATTCAAAGTCATGGTAATGTTCCTGTAAAT
>JALRDR010000631.1 GCA_023262145.1 Planctomycetaceae bacterium
AACCGGCCGACGATGACCATGATGCGCTCCAAGTCCGAGCCGTCGCTGGTCAGTGTGGTCCATTCGCCGCCATCCAGAAGCGTGCGCGCCTGTCCCTTGAAATCGATAAGCGCCCAGCCACATGAGGCGTAACCCGGATCAATCGCATCTTGTTGCTCTCTGGCGCCCTTTTGGTGAGCGCAGGGTTGTATCAAGGGGGCGCCACTATGGAAGCGCAACAGGTAGAACGCCTCACTGTGCGTGGTGATGTGCGTCATCTCGACAGTGATGCCATTCAGGCCAGGTTGGCGCCCCGAGTCGCTGAGGGCTTCATGGCTGCTGACTTAATCAGTCTCCGGCAGGACCTTGAATCACTGCCGTGGGTGTATCGGGTAAATACGCGACGCCGCTGGCCCGCTGAGATTGAAGATGGGATGATCTGCATTCGGCTCGAGCAGTCTGAATAAACTGTTCGGGCCGCGGCGCAGCGACCCACTGAACTGATTCTGGTGCAACACCAGCAACAGCCGGATCTGTGCAGCCACGGGCACGGGCACGGGCCACACAGATTCCAACAGGAGACACCAGCGATGTTGCGGAACCCGGATTTGCCATGGAAAACACTGGCAAACTTCTCCCGCACAATGGCACGAATGCTGGAAGCAGGAGTCGACGTTCGCAAGGCGCTCAAGTCGGCGGCTGTTCGCGGCGGCGATTCTCGTCTGGAACAGGCCCTGCAGCAGATTCGTCGCTCCGTGGCCGGTGGTAACTCCATCGCCGATGCCCTGACCGAAACCGGCCGCCTGTTTCCGGCTCTGTTCCGCGATCTGGTGCATGTTGGTGAACTCACCGGTAATCTTCCGGACGTGTTTGCATCCCTCGCCCGTTACTACGAAACACGCATGAAGCAGCTCACCAGCCTCCGTTCAGCGATCGCCTGGCCGATCATACAGCTGGTGGCGGCGGTCAGCATCATCGGGTTGCTCATTTTTATTCTGGGACTGCTGCCGCCCGCAGGCGACGGCAGACCATTTGACGTCACCGGACTCGGGCTTGCCGGGACTTCCGGGGCTCTTACATGGCTGGGTGGCTGGGCAGCAGCGGCAGTTTCCGGATGGGTCCTCTGGAAGTACACCCGCAATAATCTGGTCAGCCAGGAAGCCGTGGATCCGCTGCTGTTGCAGATCCCTGTCGTCGGCAGCTGCCTGCGGGACTTTGCCGTTTCGCGTTTTGCCTGGTGCTTCTCGCTCACTCAGAAATCCGGAATGTCAATCAAGCCATCACTCGAATGCAGTCTGAAGGCAGCAGAGAATGGGGCCTTCACACGTGCTTTTCCGTGGATCTGGAGCAATCTTTCGGAAGGTGACACGCTGACCGATGCTCTTGCTCAAAGCCAGCTCTTTTCATCCGAGTTCATCCAGTTTGTGGCCACGGCTGAGGAGACCGGAACGGTTCCTGAACAACTGGAACGCATGAGTCATCTGTTCGAAGAGCAGGCTCAACGGAGCATGAGTCGACTGACATCCGTATTCACAGGTGCAGTATGGTTCATGACAGCCGGCCTGATCGTGTTCTTCATTCTGCGTCTGGCAATGATTTATGTCGGGCTCCTGAATGACGCCGTCGAGCAGGCGATGTGATTTCCTGCCTGATGTGGTCCCCCTGTCCTCAATCCTTCTCGGACTCCCGCTCACTCAGCCTTCATCCGGAATACTTTCCATGCCAACCTACGTTTATGGAGTCATAGAAGGGGATGCGGACGATGAAATCTACAGCGACGTTTTCGAAATCGAACAGAGTGTCAATGATCCGCCGTTGCGGCAGCACCCGGAAACCGGAGCTCCGGTCGTCCGCCTGATCTGCGCCCCGTTCATTGCCGGCACCTGGTCTCCGCTGAAGGCAAAACGACTGCTCTCCAGCGAGAATCTCACGAAACGTGGTCTCACACGCTACGAAAAGACCAGCGAGGGTTACCGTAAGACCGGCGGCAGTGGACCGGATATCATCCCCCGCAGCTCAGGGAATGAATGACGTCCCGAAAGAGAGTAAGAAATCTCCCAAGTGCAGGATTCTTCCGTCGCTGAGCATACCTGCTCACAAAACTTTGTCAGAATCCGGTTCAGATAATCAGCAGCAGCCCTGGCAGCTCATTCCCGGTGCTGCTGCGTTATTGTTCTGCGAACCTTATCAAGCGAAGACACGATGACAAATCCCCCATCTGATCAGCCCGTCAGCGATTTCATTCGACATCATTTTCGTCACTTCAACGCGGCGGCTCTGGTGGATGCCGCTGCGGGCTACTCTGCTCATATCGATACCGGTGGAAAAATGATGGTCTGTCTGGCAGGTGCCATGAGTACCGCTGAACTGGGACTGTCGCTCGCAGAGATGATCCGCCAGGACAAAATCCACCTCATTTCCTGCACCGGAGCCAACCTTGAAGAAGATGTCTTCAATCTTGTGGCACATGACCATTACGAGCGTGTTCCGCATTATCGTCAGCTCTCCCCGGAGGACGAACAGGCTCTGCTTGAACGGCACATGAACCGTGTTACTGACACCTGCATTCCTGAGGCGGAGGCAATGCGGCGAATGGAAAGTGCAATGCTGGAAGTCTGGACAAAAGCAGACAGCAGCGGAGAACGCTATTTCCCCCACGAGTTTTTCTACCAGGTTCTGCTCAGCGGAAAATACGAAGAATACTATCAGATCGATCCCCGCAACTCGTGGATGCTGGCAGCGGCAGAACGAAACCTGCCCATCGTCGTGCCCGGCTGGGAAGATTCCACTCTCGGAAACATGTATGCAGCGGCAGTTATTCGAGGCGATGTGAAGAATGTGCACACTGTCCGTACCGGAATCGAGTACATGACATGGCTGGCCGACTTCTATACGCAGACAACTTCGCAGCAGACGCTGGGAATGTTTCAGATTGGCGGCGGCATCGCCGGTGATTTCCCGATCTGTGTTGTCCCGATGCTCCACCAGGATCTGGAACGAACAAACGTCCCGCTTTGGGGGTACTTCTGCCAGATCAGCGACTCAACCACCAGCTACGGCAGCTACTCCGGTGCTGTCCCCAACGAAAAAATTACCTGGGGAAAACTGGGGGCAGATACCCCCAGGTACATCATCGAATCAGATGCAACAATTGTTGCGCCGCTGATCTTCGCTTCCATTCTTGGCTGGTAACCATCCGAATTTCAGCACAGGACCGACTGCCGCTCATTTCGAAGCCGCTGACTGCACTGCCGCTGGCTGCACTGCCGCTGGCTGTGGCCGGCTGATCACAATCGGACACGTCCGGCGGTACCACTCCGGTCGCTGCTCTTCTTCTCCCCGGCCGGGGCTGCGATCCTCGAAGCAGAATTGTTACTTTTCGCGGGTGACTCCAGAGTCACCCGCCCGGTCGCTTTGTTCCCTGTTGAGGAGACCGGTACAGCCTGAACGGCGCGGGGTACGAACTGCGGCGCGGGAGTTTTTTGCGGAAACGTCGGCACCGCTGGTACCTCAGGCAGAGCAGATGGCGGGGCAGTGGAACTGGCATCCGCAGGCGTTGACTTCTGAGGTGCAACAGCCCGGGTCTGCGGAGCTGGCGGATCTGCCAACGGTACGGCTGGTTTGTCGCCCGCAGCGGAGGGGCGTTCAGCTGCGGCGTCAGGGACTGTCCCCGCGGCGGGACCGTCGGCAGGCAACTCGGTATCCCATTGCGTCTCCGCCTCAAGTTCTCGGAACAGGCTTTCCAGCGCTCCATCACGATGCGGCCGATTGTAACTGCCCGTCGCCTCCCAGCTGTTCGGGGCTGGTCCACCGGAAAATGCTTCCGGAATCGCATCCACGTGTTCGTTCTCAAGCGCTGCCGACGTTGCCTCGCCCCGTTCCAGTGCCTGATGGTAGGCTTCTTCGTTCCACTCGCCTTCAGCCAGCCGCACCGAGTTTTCCCGCAGCAGGGTCCCCGATCGGAAATGCAGTTCGGCGACAGCTTTGTTGTATTCCACAATGCTGCGCAGGTAGGACTGATCAGCGTCACGGCTGGTGATCTTTGCATCCAGTACGCGGCCGATGGAAGAAGGATCTCGTGCACTGTCGTTCAGCACACGTTCCTCTGCGGTGGCCGCATAGTTGATTGCCACATCAGCCCGCTTTGCTCCACTCTCCGCCAGCAGATACCAGCGATCCATCTCCAGTTGTGCATGATTCAGTTCCCTCGCGATTTCCTCCTCCTGAACATGCAGCACACGCTTCGCCTTCCGGAGACGAAGTTCGTAATTGCGCACCTGAGCACGAGCAATTCGCAATCCCAGTGGCAGGGAGAACTGAACACCGGCAGCCCAACCCGACTGGTTTCCCTGAGCAAGTGACTCCAGTGCCCCGGCGTAACCTTCGTCGGTCAGTGAATCGTCATCGTTCCCGCCGGCATAGATAGAATCACCGAAGCCGTTGACGCGATACTGTGTCACGAGATCCAGTCGCGGACGATTAAGATTCCGAGCTGCACGCAGTTGCAGTTCCAGGCTGCGTACCTGCCACTTCTGACGTCTGACTTCAGTGCGATGGCTCAGTGCATCCATCAGCATCGACTCCCAGTTCGGATCGAAGCGCGATTCCTGAGGCTGATCAGTCGGAACAAGGAATTCACCATCATTCATGGGCAGACCAAGCAGTCTGCGGAGCCGACTTTCGGCCTGCAGCACATCTGCCAGTGAGCCCTTGATGCGAGCATCGGCCTCGTAGAGTCGATTCTGAGCCTGGTAGACGGTATCGCGTGCTTCAAGACGTGTAGCCAGCAGATCACTGTACTTCACAATGTCACGAAAAGTCATCACCTCAGACTGGTACAAATGCAGCGCCAGATACAGATCCCAGTACAGGTTCTCCACGTCGCGAACCATACTCTGTACAGACTGCTCAAAATCCAGCAGGGAGATATCGCTGTTGATCCGGGAGATCAGAACGCCCTGTGAAACACCGCTCACCCCACGCAGATTCTGAGCAGCTGGTCCGGCAATGCGAGTGAATTCCGTTCCTGCTGCGGCCAGCAGCGGTTGTCGATATTCCGCCTGCATAAACGCGTTGTAGGCCGAATCGAACAGTCGACTCTGGTTATTCCGCGAGTACGCCCAGTTGCTCTCTACCGCAAACGAACCGGAGTGTGCGAAGGATTTCTCCAGCCGTGTCACCCACTGCCCGCTGTGCTCCTGCAGCACATCGCCCTGATCCAGACCGATATTGGCAGTGTTCTGAACGTCTTCAGAACGCCCCGCCTGCAGATTGCTGCTGAGTACAGGGTCAAAATCGGACAGTGCAGCCTCCACACCACGATTACCGATCAGGAATCCAGTTTCCTGGATTGCATTGTCATAGACCGACGGAACACGCTCCGGGTTGGCCAGCAGAGGATTTGCCTGTGAGAGAAACGAACTGTCCTCGCGAACGATCGCTGAACTGGAAAGAGCCATCTGGATGCACTCAGCAAGGCTGATGCCTCGTTCGCTGACATCCTCAAGAGACGTGACACTGCGGGGAGCAGTAAAAAGCTGAGCATCCGTCTGATGCTCCTCGTCTGCCGGACTGGCATAGTCCAGCGAAGTGGCATAGTTGCGGTAGTAGGTCGCGGTTGCATCTTCATCCTTGTCCTGCAGCAGATACTGCAGGCTGCGACCTGGTGCAGCACAGCCCTGGAACAGCAGTGTGAGCAGCAGGATCGCCGCAATATACGGCCTGAGATCCTTCAGCACGTCGACCGACTCCTGAAACCCGGCCCCCCACACACACGGTGAAAGGTTCCGGAAACTCCATGTTGAGCAGACTCAGAGTCTGCACTCGCCGCCTCTGCTGCGGCCTGGCAACGTGGGATGTTGCCGCATTCCGCGAGCCGGGCTCAACACTGAATCACAGCTTCGCGCCCACCGGTGGCTCCGGAAATTGAGGCTCGGCCATTCGTCCGGCAAAGAACGCACGGCTGATACGCCCCCGGCAGATTCTGCCTCCCCCGACCAGCGCAGACTGCTGTGTTTCGGCAATTCTCGCTACAGGTGAAATGCCGGACTGCTCGCGTCAGCGGGGCTACAGGCGACAACCTCGTGTTTTCTGCATCAGCACACATGCAGAATGTCGCGGGCGTTCGGTTGCAGCAACTGCAGGCATCTGGAACACTGCTGCTGTCCACTGAAGGAATCCACCATGCCCACAGAAAAGATGACTCGGGAGAATCTCCCGGACGGCGAAGTGCTGTGCAGCTACTGTAATGCCCGCTGCTGTCGGTATTTTGCGCTGCAGATCGATGAACCCACCACTCGCCACGACTTCGACAATCTCCGCTGGTACCTGCTTCACGGTTCCTTCTCCGTATTCGTCGACGACGGAGCCTGGTACCTGATGATTCCGGGGGACTGCAAACATATCCTTCCTGACAACCGCTGTGGAATCTATGAGATCCGACCACAGATCTGTCGGGATTACACCACGGACAACTGTGAATACGACAATGCCGGGGTTTACGACCAGTTCTTCGAAACTCCAGAGCAGATCTACGAGTACTCTCAGGCAGTCCTGCCGGCAGCACCCCGTCGTAAAGCATCAGATCCGATCAGTCTGCCGGTTCTCAATCTTTGAAGCATCAGCCCCCCGCAGTTGGCTCGGGTGCCCGCAGATCCATTCGATCATGGCGGCGTCCGCTGATACTGCCGGGTTCCATGAATTCAGTGAGCTCCGGACGCTGCATTCCCGATCAGAGGATCCTGCCGGACGGCCGCTGCCTGCATCACCCGAACTGTCTAATATTCATCCCTGTTCAGCCTGCGGCTTCAGACACAGTGGCCGTGGCCCTTCAGGACTGCATCAATCTGCCTGCGGAGTTCATCAGTGACCGATTCGAAGCCTCATCGCATCAAGCCACAGACCTTGCGCGGCTTCAGAGACTTCCTGCCTGACCAGATGATGGCTCGTGAGCAGCTGATTGAGACCGCTCGCACTGTCTACCGCAGCTACGGCTTTGCTCCAATCGATACTCCGGCACTCGAGTATGCCGAGGTACTGCTCGGCAAGGGTGGTGATGAGTCTGACAAGCAGGTCTTCCGATTCCAGGATCAGGGCGGTCGCGACGTGGCCATGCGATTTGACCTGACCGTTCCGCTCGCTCGGTTTTCAGCTCAACATGCCCAGCAGCTTGGTACGCCCTTTCGCAGATATCACATCGCTCCGGTCTGGCGTGGCGAGCGTCCGGCCCGCGGACGGTTCCGCGAATTCATGCAGTGCGACTTCGATACGATCGGAACGCTCAGCAACTCAGCAGATATCGAAACCCTCTTCGTCATCAATGATCTGCTGGAGCAGATCGGGATCGAACGGTTTACGATCCGAGTCAACAACCGTCGCGTTCTGAACGGACTACTCGAGCGTACCGGGGCACAGCAGCAGGCTGTTGCCATCCTCCGGGCGCTCGACAAACTTGACAAAATCGGGCGTGATGCAGTCTGTCGGGAAATGACTGAACAGTCAGGGATCTCCACGCAGACAGCAGAGCAGGTGCTCAACATGGCACAACTCAATGGAACCCCGGATCAGATTCTGCTCCAGCTGGAAACCATGCTGCGGGGAAGCGAAACCGGAGAACAGGGGCTGCAGGATCTGAAACAGCTGTTTGACTGTGTTGCTCACTGTGGCTGGCCGCAGGATCGAGTTCGCCTGGACGTCGCGATCGCCCGTGGCCTTGATTACTACACCGGGACAATCTACGAAACGGTGCTTGGTGATCTCCCCGAAATCGGCAGTGTCTGTTCCGGTGGACGCTACGACAACCTGGCTGATCTGTTTTCTGCTCAGCAGTTACCCGGTGTCGGAGCGAGTCTCGGACTTGACCGTATGCTGGCTGCGCTTGAAGAACTGGGGCTGATGCAGACATCCACCACCCCGGCTCAGATTCTTATCACCATGATGGATCCGGACCGTATTCCTGAGTATCTTCAGCTTGGTCGCAGGCTTCGCCAGCGAGGCATCAGCGTCGAGGTCTACCCGGAGGCTCGCAATTTTGGCCGCCAGATGAAATATGCGGATCGCCGCGGCTTTCGCTGCTGTATTATCGCTGGAAGTGACGAGTTCGCTGCTCAGCAGTGGCTGTTAAGGAATCTTGCCGACGGCACCCAGACTGTGATCTCTGACGCCGCAGCAGAAGCTGAAATCGCTCAGCAGCTGGCTGCCACCAGTGCAGGCTGACTGCACGATTCAACACTGCATAAGCACATCCTCGGTTCCCGAACTGCGATTCCTGTGATCCCGGAAAATACCTTCCGACCGGTCATACTCCCGACCAGACGAATCAGACCAGACCACCCTGTTATGCTTGAAAACCTGCCATGCTCTTCGCTCAGACATAATTCGCTGACAATCGAAGGCTATTCACGCGCTGCTGTCCAGAGTTACTGGAGAGTCCCGGAACTGCACATCGGGTTCGAACTCGGAGGCAGTCCGTGGATGTTCATGGGTACACAGACCTTTCTGGTCACGCATGGACACCTTGACCATCTGGCCGCACTGCCGGTCTTTGTGGCCCGGCGACGTATGATGAAGATGGAACCGCCGGTCATCTACCTTCCTCAGCAGATCGTCGACGATACGTGGAAAATCCTGCGAGCGTGGCAGCGACTTGATCGCGGACGAATGACCTGCGAACTCATCGGCGTCAACCCCGGAGATCAGGTCGACCTGTCACGGGAACATCGTTTCACTGTCTTTGAGACAGATCACAGAGTGCCCTCTGTCGGTTACATCGTGAACGAAGTTCGTCGTAAGCTGAAACCGGAATACCATGAGCTCAGCGGAAATGAGATTCGAGACCTGCGTCTGCAGGGCACTGAAGTCACTGCCGAAATCTGTACGCCGTTGATTGCATTCACCGGCGACACTGCGCCAGCCGGACTGGACAGCCATCCCGATATCTATCGTGCTCAGATCCTGCTCACGGAAATGACTTTCTTCCGACCGGATCATCGTCGTGAAAAGATTCATAAGTTTGGACATACACATCTCGACGACCTGCTTGAACGCGCCGACAGATTTCAGAACGAGTTGATTATTCTGGCTCATCTGAGCACTCGCACTCATATTGACGAGGCTCGCCGAAGACTTCGCAAGGCATTGCCTGACTCACTTCGGGAAAAAGTCCACCTCTGGATCTGACCTCTGCTGGATCTGACCTCTGCTGTCGAGGATGTTCAGTTCATGACCCCACCACCTCGAATCCACATTGTCGGGCGCAGAAACTGTGGCAAGACCACCCTCGTCTGTGATCTCATCGCAGAGTTCACTGAACGTGGACTCCGTGTCGCTTCCATCAAACACACACATCACCAGCACGAACTTGACACCCCCGGCAAGGACTCCTGGAAGCACCGTCAGGCCGGTGCCGCACTCGTCGGTATACTTTCCCCGGGAATGACCGCACTCTTCCGACCGTATGAACAGACCCACCGCAACGAAGATCGCTATCTCCCCCTCATCACTGCCGCTGCCGACTGCCAGCTGGTGATTGTGGAAGGTGATCTGCACACCATCGCTCCGAAAGTTGAAGTCTGGCGACAGGCAGCAGTTGAACCGCCATGGGCCACTGAAGTGTCTGAAATCTGTGCGATTGTCAGCGATGATCTGACCGCTGATGCCCCCTGCCCCGTCTGGCCACGCAGCAATATTGCAGCGATTGCGGACGGTCTGCTGAGGCTGGTGGATCTCGACTGAATACAGCTGCCTGAATTCCGCAGCGCTTTTCAGCAATTCGCTCTGCAGCCTCCGGTGATGCAAAGTCCGCAGCAGTTTCCGTGACGTCACGAGATCGGTGATACGAGTCAGTTCGGTTATGACGTCCAGTCGTCCATTTTCGGGGCGACTTTCGGATCAATATAGGGTGGCAATTGTATCACACGCAGTGCATTTCTATTTTCCACTCTCTACCTGTGCAGCGAACTGAGTCGCTCCGTGATCAATTGCAGGCAGGCACTGAACTCACTTCTCACAAGGAAATGACCATGACCGAACCTACACTGACCGGCAACGTTTACACCATTGAAGAAACGCAGACTTACGGGCAGAAGGGGTTTCGCAAACGTCTGATTGTGCTCACCCAGAAAAGGGGACAGTACGTCAACTACATCCCGCTCGAACTGATCGGGGATGCCTGTGAAGCCGCTGATGAACTTGAACGCGGGGATCAGATCTGCGCTCAATACCGCCTTTCCGGACGTCGCTGGCAGCGGGATGAAGCCAGCGAAGTGCGATACTTCCTGAGCGCTGAAGCGCGATCCTTCGAACGGACAGAACTGGCTGCACAGGTGACAACGCCTGTACCGGCACAGCCTCAGCCTGCCGCTTCAGCAGAGCAGCAGGACGTACCATTCTGAAGGTGGCTGCGGTACGTCAATCGCACACACGCTGGTTGCAGCGTTTACGGACCTCCCGGCGAATCACTCCCCGACGCATCGCTGCTGTAAGACCCACTGTCTCAGCAGGGATTGTTCCGGGCCTGTTCCTGCAGGCCCGGTCTTTCAGATTCTCACGCTGCTGGACCCCGGACATGCACAGCCGTCAGATCAGGCTCAATTCAGGCTCAGGCCTGTGCCACGCCGTACCGCCGGGCAGAAGTGGCATTTATTGACTGAGTTGATCGACTGAATTGCCACCCACCCTCGCTGCAGACAAATCATTTGTTCCAGCCTTCCATCCCTGTCCTGCGTTGCCACATACACGTTGTCAACAACTGCTGCAGAGGGCCAAAGCATTCCTGCAATCTGCAGTCACATTTACACCCTGATTGCGTTGGACAAGGCCTGCTGCTGCGGCAGCGTCAGGCTGCCTTACCGACCGTATGCTCGGCGTCAGCAGTCGCATCCGTCCACATCTGCTGCAATTGGCCGTAGCGTCGCGAGATCATTCCGCGTCACATCCAGCTCTCCCAGGATGCAATGTGGTCGTAAGCAGCGACGATCGCAGAAATTTCGGCGTGTCAGGCATGGATCAAAAGATCATTAAGAGCGGGCGTTGCAATTTCTGAGCCAACGGCTCGCTGTTGAAAACACTGGTCAGTGTGTGTCACGACGCACTGACCTCCACGTCCGGATGCGCACCGCAGTGCGCTGCAGACCGCTGCGATTCTGAGCTTGCCGGGAAAGTCGACTGGTACAGTTCAACGCGGGGATCCGCCGGGGTTCGTCAGCAGGTGACCCTGTCATTATCACTCCATTCAGCCGCTGCTGGCGTGTGCTCCGCTGCCAATTCGGTATACTCAGAAGCAACCGGGCGAAGCAATCCAGTCGCCCTGGACTCGAGACCATCGGAGTAGCAAAATGGCACCGGCTTCAGCAACCGTGGTGATGCGCACTGCACTGTTTATCCTTGCCATACTCCCTGCTGCAGCATTGCCTGCAGTCTCGGATGAGCAGCCAAAGAACGCCCGGGAGATCCTTCCGACGATTGCTGCAGATCCGGCCAGTCCGTGGTATCCGCACCGCGATTTTCCGCACCTGAATACCTCAGACTGGGCCGGCAACCCGAACACGCGTGCAGTGATTGTCCTAGCCATTGACGACATGCGGGATTCAGCGAAGTATGAGCAGTTTCTGAGGCCGATTCTGAATCGGCTCAAGCAGATCGACGGGCGTGCACCGCTCAGCATCATGACCAATCGGATTGACCCGGCTGACCCGCAACTGCAGAGCTGGCTTGGTGAAGGGCTCACCATAGAATGTCACACAGCAGATCACCCCTGCCCGCTGCTGCGCGACGGCGACCTGCAGACTTCTGTTTCCACCTACAACCGCTGCATTGATCAGATGGCCGCCATTCCCGGCAATCTCCCTGTGGCATTCCGTACGCCCTGCTGCGACTCCCTGAACACGGTCAGCCCGCGTTTCTTCTCCGAGATTTTCAGCGGGCAGACTGAACAGCAGCGCTTCCTGCAGATCGACTCTTCTGTCTTCATGTTCTACAGCTCAGAAGATCCACGACATGCTCGCGATCGAGTGCTGAGTGAAAATGGAGAAGAGCGCTTCCTGCGGTATCTGCCAACTGGCAACCAGTATCGCGGACTGCAGAATGACCATTTCGTGAACTATGTGAAGAACTATCCGTGGCCATGGATCATCAATAACGACTGCTGGGAAATCCCCTGCCTCGCCCCCAGCGACTGGTCAGCGCAGCACCTCCAGGGAGTCAACAACCCGCTTACGCTGGAAGACTGGAAAGCCGCAATCGATCTGACAGTGGCCGCAGATGGTTGCTTCAGCGTCGTCTTTCACCCGCACGGCTGGATCCAGGCTGAACAGGTGGTTGAGCTGATCGACTATGCCGTGACGACGCACGGGAATGCCGTGCAGTTCATGAACTTTCGCGAAGTCGCACATCTGCTCAACCAGAGATACTGCGATGGTGGCAACCTGCGTGAGAATCCTCCCGAGTTTCTTGCTGACTGGCAGCAGGCCCGCAAAGCTGCTGCCGTGGATATCGGCGAACTGAATGAACAGGATCAAGCCCTGCTGGAGCAAATCCTGCAGCAGCCGGCAGACTACAATCTGCCACCATTGCGTCTGCCGGATGGCAGTCACAATGGATTCTTCATCCATGACCGGCATCTTTGCTGGCAGAACGAGCACACGTCGGGAAATGACGATCTGCTGGTGCGTGTTAACATCCAGGAACTGCTCCGACGCGTCCGTCGTGAACAGGCTCGACGCGACTACCCGCTTACGCCCGTTGGTTCCGCAACGGTGGATATCACGCCGGACTACCCGGTACGTCTGACGGGCTATGGCGGCCGCAGTGAAGAAGCGACAACGGCAGCAGTCCGTATTCATGCCCGGGCTCTGGCAATCGGCCCCGCCGACAATCCGCAGACACTCCTGCTGACCGTCGACAATTGTGGCATACCCGCCTCGGTCACAGAGCGTGTCTACGCACAGATCAGCGAACAGATCAATCTGCCGCGGGAACGCTTCGCAATCTCTGCAACACACTCGCACTCTGCTCCCTGGCTGCGTGATTTCGCTCCCAATATCTTTGCAGAGATTCCCCCGGAGCACGCGGAACGTCTGGCTCGCTACGAATCGGAGCTCACGCAGAAGCTTGTCGAGGTCGCTCTGCAGTCGCTCAGACAGATGACTCCGGCAAAGCTGTCGCTGGGCTTCGGCCGCGCCGACTTTGCCATGAACCGCCGTGCACTCACCGATGGACGCTGGTCGGGATTTGGGGAGGTCCCTGATGGCCCGGTTGACCAGCGTGTCCCGTTACTGGTGGCCCATGACGCCAACGACAGACTTCTGGCACTGCTGGTGAATTACGCCTGTCACTGCACCACCGAGGGCGGCAATTTCAATCAGATCAGTGGGGACTGGGCCGGCTTCGCAGCGGACATGCTGGAAGAGGAATTTCCGGGAGCAGTAGCTCTGGTATCCATCGGCTGTGGTGCCGATGCCAATCCGTCTCCCAGAGGAACTCACGAACAGGGCAAGGCACACGGCCGAACACTTGCTGACGAAGTGATACGCATTCTGCAGGAAACACACCTGCAGCGATTGAATCCTCAGGTCACATGTCGGCTGGATCATATTGATCTGCCCCTCACCGCAATCCCGGATCGTGCCGGCTGGGAGCAGCAGGCTCAGCAGGGAGGAGTCACGGCCTCCCGCGCGGCCTGGTTCCTGAAACTGCTTGATGAAGGCGGACAGATTCCCACAAGCGTGCCATCGTACCCGGTGCAGACATGGTGCTTCGGAGATGACCTGGCGATGGTGTTTCTGGCCGGCGAGGTTGTTGTTGATTACGCACTCCGACTGAACGAGATGCTTGATGGTCCCAGACTGTGGATCAACGCCTACAGCAATGATGTACCGTGCTATATCTCCTCCGCACGACTGCTGCGCGAGGGCGGCTATGAAACAGATTCATCGATGCTCTATTATCGTCAGCCAGGTCGACTGGCCCCGGAGACAGAGGACCTGATCTGCCAGACCGTGCAGCGCCTGACTCCACATGAGTTCTATTCAGAGTCACTGAGGGAGGAATTCCCGGAACCAAAATCACCGCAGGATGCTCTCAACTGCTTCACCGTACGGCCTGGTGTGCAGGTCGTCCTGGCCGCCTCAGAACCACTCATCCGGGACCCTGTCGCCTTTGACTGGGATCATCGCGGCCGTCTGTGGGTCGTCGAAATGGGTGACTACCCTCTTGCCAACGGCCCAAATCATGGACGCGTCAGAATCCTCGAAGACGTCGATGGTGACTACCGCTATGACACCGCCGTGACATTCCTTGACAACCTGCAGTATCCATCGGGAATTCAATGCTGGCAGGATGGCGTAATCATCACAATGGCCCCGCAGATTTTCTATGCGGAGGACACAACCGGCGATGGGATCGCCGACGTCAGAGAGGCTCTGTACCAGGGTTTTGCTGAAGGAAATCAGCAGCATCGCGTCAATGGTCTCCGCTGGGGTCTCGATGGCTGGCTCTATCTGGCCAACGGCGACAGTGGCGGATCCATTGGCGGAACCGGATTCATTCCAGGTGCCGCAGAATCGAGGGATCCGTACGCAGGAATTGAGCTGCGTGGCCGAGATCTGAAGATCGATCCGCAGACAAATCGCCTCGAAGCTCTGGCAGGACAAAGTCAGTTCGCCAGAGAACGTGATGACTTCGATAACTGGTTCGGAAACAACAACTCAAACCCAATCTGGCATTACCAGTTTGAAGACAGATACCTGTCGCGTAATCCACACGCCGGAATCTCAGGTGGCCGCGCTCCCGTGGCCGCTGTTCCCGGAGCAGCCCCGGTCTTTCCGTCCAGCAGAACCCTTGCCAGATTCAACGACTTTGCGGCATCAAATCGATTTACTTCTGCATGCAGCACAATGATCTTCCGGAGCCATCGGCTGGGTGAAGATGTCTACGGAAATGCCTTCACCTCAGAACCGGTGCACAACCTGATTTCCAGACTGGTGCTGACGCCGACCGCGGATGAAAGCCGTATCGGATTTCATGGTGAGCGTGCTCCCGATGAACAGGATTCCGAATTCCTTTCCTCCAGCGACAATTGGTTTCGTCCGACGATGTTGCGAACCGGTCCGGACGGAGGCCTCTGGGTAGCCGACATGTATCGCGCAGTGATTGAACACCCGCAGTGGATCCCCCAGGAATTCCAGCGCCGCATGGACCTGACCGCTGGAACTGACAAAGGGCGTATCTGGAGGATAATCCCGGCCTCTGCATGTTGTGGTGAAGCGTCGAACTCGCCAGCCGCTGACATCGGCCAGCCTGCGGCAGATTTCCACAACTCCAGTTGGCGGGACATCTCACCTGAATCACTGACGAAGTACTTCACTGTTCAGAATGGATGGTGGAGAGATCTCGCACATCGACTGCTGACTCATCATGCCGCTGTCAGCCCCGCTCAGACCATTGGCTCCTCTGCAACCATGGATGCAGCCGTCGTTCTGCTCAGAATGGCTGCAGACGGCGGAGCAGGTGGGGTGCAGGCGCTTTATGCAGCGCAGCAGATTCTGGCCGAAGTCCCGAAGGTCAGTACGCCGCAGCTGCTGCGTCCTTTCCTGCTGCATGCAGATCCGGAACTTCGCAAGGCCGCAGTCCGTCTGCTGGAGGACGATCTTGCCAGCATCGGTGATGCGGATCAGGAAGTACTGCAGCGGCTTATTGCAGATCCGGACTACGAAGTGCGGCGACAGCTGTTGCTTACGCTCGGACAGTCAGATGCTGAATGGGCCGCGACGTTGCTGGGAGAGGCGATTGCTGCTTCCGCAGACCAGCCCGTTCTTGTCAGCTGCGGACTCACTTCTCTGCATGCACATAACATTTCGCAGGTACTGAGTGTCCTTGCGAATCGCGAATCAACGCCACCGATTCTGCAGCTGACACGACTGCTGCTGCCACAGGCTGCCAGACTCGGAGCGTCTGAAGCAGCGGCGGCCCGGACCGTTGAAATACTGCGTTCAATCACCCCTGAAACGGGCAATGCTTCCTTTGCTGATCTGGCCGACCTGCTCCGGGATGTGCTGCAGAGTGACACCACAGCAGCCGTACTGAACACGGCGGAGGTCAGGCAGCTGAGAACTGCGGCAGCAACGACAGCGATGAATGTCGCTCGCGATGTGGAAAGCGAACCAGATCGCAGACTGGCGGCATTTGAATTCTATGCCGTGGTTTCAACGGCCGCAGTTTCGCCGGCAGACCAGGAGCTTCTGCTCAGTCCGATCACCCCCCCCATCCTGCAACAGGCACTGATCAGAAGTCTTGTTGCAGCCGGCGACACTGATCGGATTTCCACACTTGCCGCATCCTTCGATCAGCTTTCGCCCTCCGTTCGATCCGAACTGCTGGAGCAGCTTCTTCGTCGTCCCCGTGTTACCTCAGTCCTGCTGGACCAGATCGCAGCGAAGCGAATTTCCATTGCAGAGCTGAATGCACGGCATCGCCAGACGCTGGTCGAACACCCTGATGCTGATCTGGCAAAGCGAGCAGCCACGCTGCTGCAGCCGGAGGCACAGAGCGATCTGCAACAGCTGATTGAGCAGCAATTGAGCGCCGTAGAGCAGCTTCAGGGATCCGTGGCTGATGGTCACGAAGTCTTTCGCAGACATTGTTCCGCCTGCCATCGCCTCGGAGATACCGGTAAGGAAATTGGAGCCGATCTGACTGCACTCAAGGATCGCTCGACCGGTTCATTGCTGACGGCAATTCTGGATCCGAATCGAGCGGCCGAATCAAAATTCCTGAGCTATTCCGTGGTCACTTCGAGCGGCCTGCAGCTCACAGGCATGCTTCGCAACGAAACCGGGAGCAGCATTACCCTGCTTTCCCCGGATGGCAAGGAACTGGTGCTGCCTCGTACTGAAATCGAACTGCTGCAGAGCTCAGGGAAGTCACTCATGCCTGAAGGACTCCAGCGTGACCTCAGCACCCAGCACCTGGCGGATGTGATCGCGTTTCTGCAGCAGGCGGAATCTCCATGGAAACGCTTCCCCGGAAATGAGCCAGGCCCGGTGTCAGCGGACGCCGATGGAAATCTGATTCTGACGGCCGCTCAGGCCGAAATTCATGGCCCCAGCCTGGTCTTCGAACCGCAGTACCAGAATCTGGGCTACTGGTGTTCCACAGATGACTTCGCGTCGTGGACCGTTGATGTTCCCTCCGGCGGTCACTGGACACTCGAAGTGCGTTACGCCTGCGATGATCAGACTGCCGGCGGACTGATTCGTTTTTCCACGGGAACACGAATGCTGACTTCACGAATTCCGGGTACCGGAACATGGGATGAATATCGCACCTGGAACGCCGGTAAGCTCGATCTCCGTCGTGGACGAAATCGCATCACCGCCACCGCCCTCGAAGCTCCGCGAATGGCATTGATTGATCTCCACTCCATTCGCCTGATACCGCCCACCGAAGAATAAGTTTGCCTCTGCTGCCTGAAGCAGCCCTCTCATTACCCTTCAGGAGACTCCTGAAATGAACAACATGCTGCGAAATCTCTGCCTGCTGCTGTTTGCCGGCATCTCTGCAATACCCGCTGCTGTGCAGGCGGAAAACCTGATTCAGGCGGAGAATAAGAAGGAAGGATCCACTGACTGGCAGTTGACTCGCGTTCGGGTTGTGGGCAGCGAGTGTCGTTCAGTGCCTATTGAGGGCTATTGTTCGCACCAGAGCGTAGCGGCCGGCGATACTCTGGAGATCATGGTTTCCACAAATCCTTCCCGTGACTTCCGACTGGAGATTTTCCGCACGGGCTACTACGGCGGTCGAGGAGCTCGCCTGCTGAAAACAGTCGACCGCATTGAAGGGATGACACAGTCGGATCCTCTGCCAGGTGAGAAGAACCTGCATGAGTGCCTCTGGAAGTCGTCATACAGTCTGACAATTCCGGAGGACTGGATCAGCGGAGTCTACCTTGGTCGCCTCACAACCATCCCGGATGGCGAGGAGCCGTACTGGCAGAGCTATGTCATCTTCATTGTGAAGGACGACCGACCGGCAGATATTCTGTTTCAGTGCTCTGATAACACCTGGCAGGCCTACAACCTCTGGCCTGCAAACTTCTCGGTCTACACTCACCCCAAAGGCGGTCAGGGGCCATGGGCTGACGTCAGTTTTGATCGTCCATATGGGCGGGAAGCTCAGTTCATGTCCGTCGTCAACGATCCACTGACGACAGGCTCCGGTGAATTCCTGCCTTACGAATTCCCCATGACTTTCTGGCTGGAAGAGCAGGGCTACGATGTCAGTTACTGTTCCAACAGCGACATGCTGACCCCTGATCGGGGGCTCAAGTGCCGCGCGTTTATCAGCATCGGTCACGACGAATACTGGGATCTCAGGCAATACAACAGTGTTGCCCGTATGCGTGACGAGGGTGTCAGCCTGCTTTTTCTTTCCGGGAACAGCGTTTGCTGGGTAAGTCCTTTTCGCGCTGCTGCGGACGGACGCCCTGATCGAATCATCTTTCGCGGCGGACCGTATGGTGCAGATAATGACTACGCTGTGCAGAGACATGAGCAGCATGGACCATTTCCGGTCCGCGGTCCGGATGAGGGTCTGCTGATGGGTGCACGCAATGTGGAACCGGTAAACGGCGGTGGTGACTGGATTGTCACCGCTGCCGACCACTGGATCTTTGCCGGCAGTGGAGTCAGCAACGGTGATTCCATCCCTGGTCTGATCGGATGGGAATATCATGGCGCCCCTGCTGATATCGCAGGGCTGGAAGTGGTGGCCGCAGGCACCGCCTGGCAGGGTGGCAGGAATCCCCAGCAGTGGACAGCGACCATTTATCCGGGGCCGAAAGGAAATTTCGTATTCAACGCGGCAACGATCTGGTGGGCTCAGGCTCTCGGGGATCCTCCAGGGCATACACTACCGTGGTCGCATTACAGTCGTCCCCACGGGCCGGACGAGCGGATCAGGATCATTACCCATAATCTTCTGAGGAAAGCGATTGCGACAGGCAATGACGCACCTTGAGTTCAGCTAATCACGCCACCTGATGTTGCATACTCAGCAGTGGCAGACGAGACTCCGCAGTCAGGATACTGCACCAGGAACAACGACCGTGATTTCCTATCGCTCCCTCAAAAAAATTATCGGCGAGACCAGCCTCGAACGGAAGTGCCGACTTCTGTTCGGATTTGCGTTATTGCTGCTGATCACAGGGAGTTTCTGGTGGTACGCCTCGCGAACACAGCAACTGGTGGAGAATCAGCAGATCCTGGCCGCAAGGATGATGGTCCCCCGGATTCTTCAGCTTCAGCACTACACGCGTTTTCTTGAGCTGGCCAGAGCAGCGGACGAACCTGACGCCCAGGCTGCCACAACTGAGGCAGGCAGCGGCGATGAGAACCAGGCCCCCTCCCCTGAAGCAAACGCTGCGGAGAGTGAACCAGCAACGAATATCGCCGCCGCTTCCGGAAGTACGACGGCACAGCTGGTCAATCAGTTCCTGCAGGTCATGGCGGAAATGCCTTCTGATTCCGACAGCACTACCTGGGATCTGCGACCGGCAGATGAGACCGGGAAGACAGGGGCGGAATTTGAAGCAGCGCAGAGATTCCGTTCTGAGGATGATCCTGTGAATGAGTTTTATCTGATTCGCCAGGAAGAGCAGACGCGACACCTGCAGTACTACTCCGCAATCAGAATCACCGGCAGGTGCAAAGTGTGCCATTTGCCCGACGGCGCGGTCACGGATATACCAGCCACAAAGCAGGAGATCGCCTCCATCGCAACGACTGATTCCGAGGTGCAGCCGGCTCAGGGCGGCAGCACTCCAATGAATCAGCTTGATGATCCTCTGGTACAGCAGGCACCCGGTGGTTCTGATTCTGAGACTCCCGCAGAACTGTATGCCATTGCCAGCATCAACCTTTCACTGGAAACCGTGGATCATCAGCTGACACGCAACTGGGCAGTCCTGTTTGCAACCGGCATTGTGACTGCCTTTCTGGCAATGCTCGCAGGCTGGGCGATTGTCCGGTACATCATCGTCAAGCCGGTCCAGCACCTGAAGGATGTGAGTGATCAGATTGCCCGCGGACTCAACTCGCGTGCCGACATCAGCACCGGTGATGAGTTTGAGGAACTCAGCCATGCATTCAATCGCATGCTGCGAGAAATGATGCTCAAGAACGACGAACTGCGAACTCTGAACGATCGGCTCGATGCCAAAGTCGATCAGCTGGCTCAGGCAAATCTCGAATTGTTCAACAGTAATCGACTGAAGGACGATTTTCTGGCAACCATCAGTCACGAACTGCGGACACCGCTGAATTCCATTCTGGGATTCAGTGACATCCTCAGCTCCGCTGAAAACCTTGACGATCGGCAGCGAAGATACGTTGGAAATATTCAGTCCTCCGGCCAGACCCTGATGGTTCAGATCAATGACCTGCTTGATCTGGCCAAAATCGAATCCGGCAAGATGGACATTAATCCGGTGCAGTTCGATGTCAGAGATCTGCTGGAGCAGCAGGTACAGCAGATGCTTCCGCTGGCAGATCGTCGCAGCATCGATCTGAGACTGGATGCATTTCCCCCAACACTGCCTGTGATCTGGCAGGACAGTGGAAAGATCCGACAGATCATCAGCAACCTGCTCTCCAATGCCATTAAGTTTACTCCCGAAGGAGGCTGGGTCCGAGTATCCGCAGGGCCTGACACATCGGAGTACTTTGTAATTCGAGTGGAGGACAACGGAATCGGCATCCCGCTGCATGAACAGAAGGACATCTTTGAAAAATTTCGTCAGGGTTCCACCGCACCAGGAGAGCGAGATCATGTCCGTCGCGAATACGGTGGCACCGGACTCGGACTTTCCATCGTACGTGAACTTTCCCGCCTGCTTGGCGGAGATGTCAGTCTGAAGAGCGAATTCGGTCGCGGTAGCCTGTTCTCAGTACGACTGCCCTGTGAAGCACCGTCCCGGCTGATTCAGGAAACGACCGTGGAAGATCTGCCCGCGATTCCTGCCCCGCCACTGATCACCTCTGCAACGCTGCGACGCGACGAGAAGATTTCGGAACAAACACTCGTCAGGCATCTGGATATTCAGACCATCGGTGACCCATGAACGCAGGGGCTATTGTTTCTGCTGCGGTCGCATCACAAGTTCTGCCGCTGCCGTCCTGAAACGCAACTCCTGTTTCTGAGCATCAAAAACAAGCGGCTCGCCGCGATACTGGCAGGACATCAGCACCACCGGCTCAGCAAGCAGTTCTGCTCCACTCCGGGAATTCAGGACCATCACGGACAGCGGGCAGTCACCGAACCAATCAGCCCCCTGCTCTGACAGAAACCGACTTTCCAATGCTCCTGACGCCGGCTCAGGTTCTTCTGAGTCATCTTTACTGAAGAGCACAATGACATCACAGGCATCACCCGCAAGCATGGGAAGAACTGTGTCCTGAACAGGTCGCGACCAGCGGATCGCACCACTTGACTTGTCCACGACCACAAGCAGTCCAGTCATTTCAGGGGTCGCCGCGTCGAACATTCCAAACATTCTCGTTCGCTGCCGCTGACGATCGGCTGCAGTCTTCAGCAGCAGCAGAAACTCGTTCTCACGCGGGATCAGGTGCAGCGCAACACAAGGCTCGTCAGGTGGCAATGGGATTTCTGCTCGGTTGAGGATCTCTCCGGATTCCGGATGCAATGTAATCAACTGGCCCTCGCTGCTCACAACCATGATCAGCCCCGTGTCCGTAACGGCGGCAGTGTCTTCCCGCTGATAGGGGCCAATCAGAACTGGCTCAGTTGCCGCGAGCACGTCACGACCGGCCAGCGGATCAAGCACATGCAGTCTGTACTCCGGATCCGCAAACACGAGGAACCTCCCTGCAACCACCGGAGTCGTGGAGAACCCCAGCGGAATTCTCCCCGATCGCTGTAACTCTCCGGTTCGTGTGTCCCATGCCGACCACGCGCTGGATCCACTCCAGAATGTTACAGTAACCTGCTCGTCGCCAAACAGATGCGGAAAATCAGTGACAGCGATCTGTTGTTCCGCTGACTGCAGCAACGAGACATCTCTGGTCCAAAGGTCCCTGCCGCTCAGCAGATCAGTACATCGCAGATGCCGGTCGCTGTACCAGACCATCCCGCTGCCCGTCAGCGGTCCTGCAAGCATTGTCGATGATTGAGGAATTCTGCGTTTCCAGAGCGTCCGCAGTCGCCCGTCAGCCGCCAGTCCAATCATGCTCACATTCTGACTATCGGTGACTGGAAGCAGACCCGGCACATCCTTCATCCGAGGACATGTCGTCAGCGGACGCAGGAACCGCTGGCCGGATTCGCTGCCCGTGTCAACCCGATCAATCCAGTCGGCCTCACCGCCAAGTCGGGAGATCACCGTCTCAGCAGAGTCCCCCCGAGTCAGAATGCTGGCGTCAGTATCCTGTCGAATGATCAGTCGATGCTGATACCACGCCGGCAGCTGTTGCCGATACCGCGACAGCGGACTCCAGTTTGTCAGTTCCATCCATTGCGGTGGCTCGGCAGCGGCATTCATGGGTGGTCCATTGTCGCTGTTCCGAGAATCGGACCTCCCGGCACCGCTGAATGAATATCGCACCACGGCCTGCAGTAATGTCCGATCAGTAAAGGAGCCATCCCCGCCATCGTTTTCATCGCTGTTACTGATCCCGCGAAGTCTGTTCAGCTGCCCGCGTGCTTCACTGCAGTCCTGGTCTGTCTTCAGCTGCCAGTTGTAACGAGCTGACCAGACAACCTCTTCGGCGAATAACAGGCCCCGCGACCGCAGGTGTTCGCAAAGCGCATGCACATCTGCTGAGGAGATTCGTTGCGGATATCTTGCAGCAGACGAAGCCATCGCATGCAATTCCACAACAGCAGGTGCGGCATCAGTAAGCCAGCGCGGCAACAAATCTGTATCAGGCAGACACTGAGCCGATACTCTCCAGGTTCGGCTGACAGGAACCAGTGTCGACGCTGTAAAACTGAAGTCGCGTCGCGATCCATAAGCGGCCAGACTCGGTACGTGCCGGGTGATTCCCAGCAGCTGACAGCGAGCCCTGAGATGATCGCTCAGTTGCAGGGTGAGCAGTTCCTGAACAATCGCATCCTGCTCTGCCGGGATTCGCAAATCTGCGGTTGTCTCATCCTGCCATCCCAGTACATCAAGCAGTGCCTCGCCAATCAGATCATCCAGAAACTGCATCAACTGCTCGTCGGCAGGATCCGTAACCCTGCGTAATCGACGGATTTCGTCCAGCTGCCCGTTCAGCATCAGAGCTGCAGCCGCAATGCGCACATCTGCAGTCGACTCCGCAACCACATCAGCGCGCCGAAATGCGATCACCTCATTTCCATTCGTCTGAAAAACAAATGAATCGTTCAGTGTCAGTGCCGCCGACGAGACATTCGCTGAAGCGGCTGCTGACCGTGACCATCCCTTCGCATTACCGGTACGCAGGTCAATCGCCAGAAAATCCCTGCCCGATATCGAGATCAGACATCGTTCGTCATCAGCGGCATCCGGCACCGGGAGATCCGCGCACTCAATGCCCCACAGTTGCTGCCCCGTACTCGGATCCAGGGCGCGCAGATGGTGGTCACCAGACAGAACCAGGCGATCTGCAGACTGTCGGATCACCCTGCGGTCCCTGCTCACAGTCTGGCTGTACCCCCACAGGATCTGTCCTTCTGCAGTCCATGTCACCTGCCCCGTATACCGATCAAGGCACTGCAGATCCCCCGTAGCAGGCGACATACAGATGATGTTCTGATCTGACACTGCAGAATGGAATTCAGCTGCATTCACCAAAGACCGATCCGCGCCCAATGGATCCAATGGTGTTTCTTCGGACAGCTCCGGTATTCCACTCGGTACATGCACCCACTGCAGTTCCCCGGTTCCCTGATCCGCCGAAATCCAGATGCAGGAACTCAACTGACAGATCACGCTGCCTCTGACCACAAAGCAACGCGCAGGAAGCAATTCATTCGGATCAGACACACTTCCCCATGGGCCCGAATTCTGCCGCAATGTCTGCCCGCCGACACACACTGGCTGCTGCCAGTGCACCCGACCTGTTCCGCGATTCAGGCAGTTCAGATAGCAGACGTCCTCACACTCGCTCAGCACGAACAAACGCTGCTCGCCAATCCCGGGAAGACACAGAAACTCATGCCCCGCAAGCGGATCTGCCTCCAGGGGACCGGTTCCATCCGAATTCGCCACAGCAGCGTTTCTGTGCAGCCTGCCAAAATCATCTTCGGTCATTCGTCTGGCAATTGGCCCGTTCTGCACTCCACCTGTATAGCCAGACGCGTCACCAGCGACCCATGCAATCTGCGGTGCCTGCTGCCCATCCTGCCGTCGCAATGCCACCAGAGTTGCTGCACGGTGGGAAGCTCCCTGATTTCTCTGCTGATCCGGAAACGGGGCGCGAAACCTGCTGAAAGCTTCATCGGCAGATGCTGACTCCAGATCCGGGTCAAAGAGATCGAGTCCGCCAAGCACCCATAGATCGCGGCCGTCGCACTTGATTTGTCTCCGTGAGGAATCAAGCAGCATCCTGCGCAACTGCGTGGCGTATTCCCAGCCTCCCCGAACAGCCGCCCCGTTACCTGCTGCGTCTGCTTCGCTGTCGCGATCTCCTCCAGATGCTTCTTCGATCAATGACCACTGTTCCAATCCGGTTTCAGGATTAATCCCTGCTAACCGAAATGGTGTACGCACTACCAGACAGTCCTCCCAGATCTCCACCGGATGACTGCGGATGCCCCGTAGCTCGCTCCAGGCGTCGAGCAGAAACGAGGCCCCGATTCGATGCCTCAGGGATCCCAGCCAGATCGTCTCACGCCACGTCCACTCCGGCTCTGCCACTCGATTCGAAACGGAAAGGACAGGAGGAATCTCGTGGGGCGAGCTCAGCAATTCGGTTTTCTGCTGCAGCACTGAAATGAGTCGACTCGCCTCAGCAGACAGAACCGTCCCGGTGCAGCGTCTTCTGATTCGCTCTATTCCAGCAGTAACTGCGGCAAAGTCGGCCTGCAGTAACTTCCAGTTGAGCAGGATGAATTCCGCACGCAGTCCTTCGCGCGTCATGGGATAACGCGCAGCCACAACCGACAACTCCCGCGGATCTCTCAGCTGCAATGCCCGCTGCAATGCTGCTGCAGCAGCGGATTCATTCAGCACCTGCCAGCTTCGCTGTGTCTCCACGGAAGCCTGCCGCAGCAGTTGAACCGCGAATTCACGCTGACCAGTCCAGACAGTTTCGTCTGATTCACCCATGGCAACATCAATGGGATGAGCAAACACCTGCTCCAGCAGCCCGAATGCAGCATTGTTCAATGGCTGCCCGGCAAGATTCTTCAATAACCGCTCGCGGTCCCGCAGACGAATCACTGACTGCGCAGCAGTCGCAGCTTCAGCAGAGTTGCTCCGACCGGGAATTCCCTGTGCTGAACTGATGGCTGCAGTGCAGCACAACATACAGCACAGCAGCAGGAGAAAACGACACTGAGCCATCACCGCGCACCTCACGCCGTTCAGCACATTTCCTTGACCGTCATGGGGCGGCAGCTACGCAGGCGATGTGGACTGATGCCAACTAGTACCCCTGCCCGAACTCCATCAGATCGTCTTCGTTCACCAGATCGAGTGATACTTCGCCCAGAACTCGCAGCGTCTCTTCCAGATCACTGACGCAGACAACGACGGCACCGCGACCATTGCGACGATACAACATCGGATAAACATACTGCACGTTCAGTTCCGCCGACATCAGACTTCCCAGCAGGAAGGTGTGTGGCTGTTCGGAATCCGGCAGAAGCACACCCAGAACGTCAGTCTCAATAAAGGAGACGCCCGACAGGTGCAGTAACTCTCGTGCTCGCTCGTAGTGATCGGCAATCATGCGAACAATCGCACAGTCACTTGATTCCAGCACCGACATTGCCACGATCTGCAGATCATCCCGTTCAACGGATCGCAGCAGATCATGCAGACCACCCACTCGGTTTTCCAGAAACACCACAAATTGCCGCAGACAGGGCCAGTCCCTGCCGCGCGAAGTCATGGACTGAATCTGAGCATCATCGTCGTCAATTGAAGAAGTCATTCCGTTGCACCTGATTGCTGTTCCATCGATTGGGCACCGTGCATCATAGAATGGCACCGGTCACCGAAAAACCTCAGTTTCCGGAGACCCTCTGCAGCTGCATCCGCATCTGCGGCGATTCAGACGCCAGCCTCAGCCCCCGGAATAAACGCCAGCAGCATTCCCACCATCAGGTCATAGGCAGCGTGACAACCCACTGTAATCCCAAATCCTCGCAACAGAAACACCGCTGAAAAAAACAGGCCGGCCAGCGCGCGAAATGAAAAAACAAACAGATTGAATGCGTCGGCTGATGGTCCGATGTGATGTGCAAGTGCAAACAGAAATGACGTGGAGATTGCAGCCATTAAAGCAGCTGCCAGCGATGGAAACTCAAACATCCGAAACACCAGCCAGGCAGCCGGTATCAGGCAAAGCCGAAACATCACCTCTTCATAAACCCCGGCCCCGACGAACGAAACGGCCTGCACATAAGTGGGAGAAATCACGTTCAGTACAGGAGCTGAAGCCGCTTCTCCCGCACGGCTCCAGTGAAAAACAAAATCGTGCAGACGGCCCGCGGACAAAAGAACGATTGCCAGCAGAACACTCTCTGCCAGCATTCCTGCCAGAGTCGAAAACGAGACTCGCCATGGAAATCGGCCAATCAGGTGCCACAGCAGCAACACCGCCAGAACGAGCAGCGGTAACAACACCTGCGCCGCCCCGACACGGCCCAGCAGCAGACGCATCCAGTAGTCGGCACCGTTTCGATACGTGTCCGCATCCTCAGCACCAATACTCAATACTCCCAGCTCATATACGATGATCCACGGCAACAGAAAGAGCAGGCTTGACAGCGGAGCTCTTGCGTCTGTCCAGTAGTCCGACGTCTGAGCAACTTCAGGCTGATCCATAATGACACTGCAATGAGGGAATTCTGCCGATACGTCCGTTGTTATCGGTAAACTCATCCCGCAGCTGCCAGTCCGTCATCAACCATGCCGGATCGGCTGAGCGAAGCCTTCCGAGAACCTGCACTTTCTGCCGGTCTTCCCGGGATGGTATCCCCCTGCAGACTTCATTTCACTGCAGCCGGCACCAGACGCACGTAGTCCAGCCCCAGCATGTAGGATTTCACCGCCTGTGGATTGGCTCCTGTAATCTCAAACGTCAGCCGTTGGGAACCACCCTGCAGTGTAATCCCGCCGTAGCTCAGTACTCCGGTCGTGATCACGTCTTCCGAATTGAACAGATCGACACCGGCGTCAAGCACCTTATCACCCAGGGTAACCCGAAAGACCCCGTAATCCCGCGCCCGCGTCAGAACCAGTTCCACGTCCCACTGTCCGTCTGCAGGCACCTCCACCTCAACAGCCAGTCGATCCCCCGGACCAGCACCCGTCCACCACAACTGATCAGCCCCACTCCAGCGTGCCGCTCGGAAATTCCCCATCGGCTGGCTGACTGCCCGCCCGGCGGTCTTCTCAACAATCTTCAGCTTCTCGCCCTCCAGCGCTGACTCAACTCGACCGGTGCGAGTATCAATGGGAGCATCAGGACCTGAAAGTATGACCTGAACAGGGCTGGAGAGGTATGCCACCAGATCGCGAACCTCCTCCTCACTGAGTGCATCCAGCTGACGCTCAGGCATCATGGAAATCGGGGAAAGTGTGCGTTCTTCAATCTCGGCCAACGGAATCACCAGCTGATCGTTCAGTGTCTGTACTGTCAGCGCACTGTCCGTCTCACGGCGCAGCATCCCCTGAACAACGCGACCATCCGTCAACGCCAGCACAGTAACCTGATAGTCCCGGCCGACAACCGCGCTGGGATCGAGTATGTTCTCAAGGATATACTCCAGATTTGCCCTGTTCGACCCGGTAATGTCAGGACCAATCTGCCCGCCAGTTCCGAATAATCGGTGGCAGTTCTGGCAGGTCTTCGCAAATACTCTGCGACCGTTCCCCAGATTGGCCTTGCTGAGACTTGCCGATGTCAGCTTCTTCTTCCATGCCTCCAGTTGCTCCTGCCTGTCAGCGCTGGAGGCACGAATCTCACCCCAGTGCATCTGCAACAGCTCGTTCAGCTCCGCATCTTCGAATGTCAGGATCTGACGCACGTGATAAGCGTGCAGATCCGCACTGCGAATCTCGCCGCTCGCCATTGCCTGCAGCAGATTTCTGACCCAGAGCGGCCGCGAAACCAGAGTCCCGATGGCATCCGCCTTGACCTCGACAGGAAAATCAGCATACGCCCGCAGCAGAACACCCGGAGTCTGCGTATTACCCAGTGCAGCCAGTGCTCGTACCGCCGGTCCCTGCAGCGCTGCCTCACCAAGAACGGCCGGACTGAGCAGAACAGCGGATGCTTCCTTATCCTGACCGCGCACAAGCACCTCAAGTGCCTGCCGCCGCCGCTCCGCAGTAACGGACTGATCCGCCAAAAGACTTCGCATCGCACCAAAGACCCGCTGGTCTCCAAACAGAACGGCCAGCTGGTCCGCCCGGTCACGGACTGGCTGTTCGGCAGATTGCTGGAGGTGTGGATACGCTTCCTTCCAGCCGTCGGGCATCGGGATATCCACACGTCCTTCGCAGGCAGCCATCACCTCTTCCAGAATCAAAAGCTGACCCCCGGCATTGTTTGTGTCAGCCAACAGCTGGATAACTGCAGGCAAAGATTGATTGTCGGAGGCCGCTCGACGAACGATGAATCTGCGCAATTTCTCAATCGGCGTGGCTGCAGCAATTCTCATCGCTGCTGCAGGATCCGTTGCAACCAGCGGTTCAATCCCATACCACAGCATCAGCGGCAGATTATGATCAGTGGAGTCTTCAGCGTGCGCCGCCAGAGCAGTCGCAAGGCCAGCACGTCGTTCCACGGAAATCCGCTGTAACGCTGAACTCAGATACAGTCTCACCACGGCAGAATCATCTGCCTCAGCAAGCTCCTCCAGCCTCGCCAGCAGCTCATCTGAGACCTGCAGATCTTCCAGCTCCAGCTGAATTGTCCAGCTGCGAATCCACGCATCTGAATCCTGCAACAATGTCACAGCCTGATCCGCCGACAGTCCCCTGACAGCATGCAGAGACCACAGACAGCGCAGCCGATGAGCAAGCTGCAGATCTGAATCGGAGGCGTTGCTCCAGAGATCGCCAGCCAGCTGTTCAGAACAACCACGTTCCATCAGCTGCCGGGTGGCCATCCGACTGAACCACTCGTTTCGATGAAAGTGCATCTGCAGAAGCTCGGCCTCAGTCCATTTCGAAGCATCAACGGAAACAGGCGTCGGCTGGCCATATGCAACCCGATAAATGCGTCCATTGGTGCGATCCCAGATCTCCGGGTTAGTCCGGTGACATGCATTTTTGTCATACCAGTCAATCAGCAGCACGGTTCCATCAGGACCGTACCGCAGATTGATTCCTCGGAAGTAATGATCATTGGCTACCAGCAGATCCTGACCATGATGACCGACCCACGCTGATGAGCCCTGAACCTGCTCCAGCACGTCGCAGTTCACGCGATTACCGTGCACGTTATTAAAGTAGATTCGATTGCGATATTGCTCGGGCCAGTTGTCACCGAGGTAAATCATTGCTCCGCAATGAGCATGTCCGCCGCCAGCGTCGAGCGTCGCTCCGGCAGCCTGAGGCTCGTGCCCCCACCACGCGTGATCACGAATATTTCCCACGTAATGTGCATGGTCGGCGATGGTCCCGATATCCTCATAAGTATATGGGTTGAAATGCTGCCCGCCCTGGCGCTGATACCTTGCTCCCTGAATCACATGCCACAGATGAGGAATCACGCAGGCCGTAATGAACGCCTGCCCACGATCATTGAAGTCCACACCCCACGGATTACTGGTTCCGTGCATGAATGGCTCAAACACATCTCGAATCGGGTGATATCGCCAGACAGCAGCATTCAGCGGAATTCGCTCACTGTCGGCAGTACCAGGATGCCCTGCTCGCGAATGCGTAAACACTCCGTGACACCCATACAACCACCCGTCCGGGCCCCAGATAAAGGCATTCAGAGTCTCGTGCGTATCATGCCAGCCGAAGCCATCACGGATTACGATCGCTCCCTGCGGAACGTCTCCAGGGAACTGCAGGCCCTGCTGAGGAATCTCAGAAAATCCCTTGCCCTGTGGAGCTGCTTTGTCAGGAACGTCATCGTGATCGATGTCCGGAATGAACATCAGATACGGCGGAGCCCCGACAAACACGCCTCCATATCCCACTTCAAGACCACTGACCAGATTGAGTCCCTCGATGAACGTCTTCGCATGATCCAGCACACCATCACCTGTGGTGTCCTCAAAGATCATGATCCGGTCCTTCCCTGTACCCTCCGCTGCTCGCTGAGGATAGGTGTGGGCCTCAGCAACCCAGAGCCGACCGCGGTGGTCGTAACACATAGCGATCGGCTGATGCACCTGTGGCTCACCGGCAGCAAGCTGGACTTGAAATCCGGCAGGCACTGACATCTGCTCCGCGGCCTCGCTGGGCAACAACCCACTCGCCATCGCCTTCTGACGCTGTGGCTGCGCTCGCAGATACTCAGCCTCCGTGACCGTTTTCGGTTCATTGATCAATACACTTCCGCCGACCATCCCGCCGGCGATGATATCCGGATGCCCGTCTCCATTCAGATCTTCCACCGCCAGCCCACGCCCGACCCCCGATTCTCCGTCTGCCAGATGCGGCACCCAGTCCACCTCAACGTGTCCATCCTCATCCCGCATACGCTTCAGCTCAAACCAGTAAACAACGGCCCCGGCATCCCACATCGGACTCTGGCGATGATGCGACCAGTAAGTCTTACCGGTCACAATATCCTGCAGCCCATCACCATTGATGTCGGCCATGCGCAGAGCGTGCGGTTCCGTGAACAGGATTCCATAGGGGCTGTCAGCGGTCGTTCGGCCGACAATCAGATGCTGTGTGAACGTCACCTCGCCATCAGTGACACCCGTATTCTCGAACCAGGCCAGCCCGTATTCATGTGCATGCAGCGAGGTGACTACATCGGCATCCCCGTCCCCATCAGCGTCGACAGCAAACATGTCTGCGGACGCAGGAGCAAACGGGTAACGATGAAACACCCACTCACGCTCCCATGGCTGTTCCACCGGTTGCTCCATCCACCCATCTCGAGCCAGCAGGT